>CALCML010000103.1 GCA_937967765.1 uncultured Carnobacterium sp. | reverse complement strand
TGTAATCTTCTTTAGCCATCTAATCCCTGCTTTCTTTAACGATGTATCCATTCATTTCTAATGTTTCCACAATGGTTTCTAAAGGAACTTTTGCAATTTTTGAACCTTTAATCAGATTCGTGATACGTCCTACCGTATGAACCATTTCTGGTTGGTTCAGTGGTTTAAAGCCAATTTCAACAAGTAAATCTTTGACCTCTGGATGTTCAGTGATGGTTGTATAGACGCTATCTTCTAAATAAATTGTGTTCAAAGAAAATCCTCCTATCTAGAAAAACAAGTATAGTGCGAAATATGGTAGGAAAGTACGATATAAAAGATATATAATGTATAGAATAATCGTTACGCGACTAAACGTAATTTGTGCAATTCCATGGAAACCACGATTTACACTGATATATTCTTTAATATCTTTCCATTTTAAAATAAGTACAAACACTAAAATAATAAAACCAACTAGATCTAGTAGTTGTACGATTGAAAAGTTACCGAAATTCATCATTTGTGCAAGATAAATATCGACCACAACTGCAAATAAGAAGTTGTTCATCATATGGAACGCCACTGCCCATTGGAAGCCATATTCAAGAGCAACATAGGAGAAAACAATCCCTGCCATGAATGTGAAGACGCCTTGCGTAATATTGGCATGGAATAATGAGAAAATAAGCGAAGTAAATAGAATCGTAAATACCTTCCCGTAACGTTCAAGGCGATAACCAATAAATCCTCTGAAGATAAATTCTTCGACTACCGGAGCCATTACTCCTAAATACAGTACAAAAATGATACTTGACGTCAACTCTTCACTTGTATTTGTTACAAGTGTTGCTGGAATACCCATTTCCAATAACAATTTTTCAAGCCCTGTTAATAAGAGTTTTGAAATAAAACGAACTCCAAATAAGCTCGCAGACAACATCGCAAACGACTGTATATTCATTTTTCTTGGAGCAACGTGCTCATAAATGCGTTTCATTGGGAATTTTTTAGAAAGAGCCCAAATGAGTAAACTTAGAGAAGCCGCAATAAATAGTCCTACTCCCCAAATTCCGTAAAAATCTTCAGTGTCAACCGCATTTTGTGCTGCGCCTTGTTGCCCAGCAGCTGCGAAGAAGAAGAAAACTAACATATAAACAATTAATCTTCTTCCGATAGAAGTAATGTCTTTTTTAAACGATTCTTCCATATCTTCTTGATAAAATTCATTTTGTGGGTCGAAATCTTCAGACCCTCTTTCTTCATTAAATGTTACTTCTTCTTTGTATGATTCAAACATTTACACACCTCGTGATTTCTTAAATTTTTTAAATACTCTTCTTAATCGGAAGACTAAGAAAATACAACTACTCATTAAACCAATAATCAGTCCAATCCAATATGAATATGGACCGGCATTAAATGCATTATCTAGTATAAAACCGATTGGTAATCCTACAATCCAATAACCAATTAAAAATAAGATAAATGGAATTTGAACATCTTTAAACCCTCTGAGTGTTCCTTGAATTGGTGCGGCCACAGCATCGAATAGTTGGAACAACAGACTATAAGTTAAAAACACAACGGTTAACTGAATAAAGTCTGGATCTGTGCCGTAAAGTGCGGCCACAGATTGAATATTGAGCGCTAATAATGTTAACGTCAAAACAGCAAGTGTCACAGCCGTCGCAATTCCAATGTAGGCAAACTGCATTGCTGAACGAATATCTTTACGACCAACTTCATAAGAAACAATAATGGTTAGCGCAGTGGAAATACTAATTGGGAATGCATAAACCACCGTCGCAAAGTTCATCGCAGCTTGGTGGGATGCGATAATGGAAGTTCCAAATTTCGACATGAGTAATCCCACAAACGCGAAAATGGCCACCTCTGCGAAAATTGATAATCCGATTGGAAGGCCGATTTTAAATGGTTCCTTCCACATTTTAGTATCGATTCCGCTCCATTTTATAACATTATACTCTTTTAATACTGGATGTTTTCTAAAAACAATAACTGCTACAACTAAAAGCCCCCAGTAAGCCAGTGCCGTTCCAAGTCCTGCCCCTGCTCCTCCCATTTTCGGAAAGCCAAACTGACCGTAAATGAGCGAATAGTTAAAGAACATATTGAGCGGCACTACTAATACCATAAGCATCATCGATACTTTTGTTAATCCCAGTGCATCTACAAAGGAACGTAGTACACTAAAGAGGAGTAATGGAATAAATCCTAATGATAACCAGGTTAAATACCCCACTGCCACCGCTTCGACTTCTGATTCTAAATTCATGAACCCTAAAACAAGTTTCAAAAATAATACGCCTAAAAGAAATAGGCCAACAGCTAGCACCACGCCAATGATTAAGTATTGACGCATCACTTGTTCGATTTTATCCAGTTTCTTCTGGCCAAAATATTGTCCTACAATCGGAACAAGACCAGAAATCAGACCTGTCAATAGAGAAAAAAATGGTGCGTACAAACTCCCACCAATCGATACCCCGGCAAGATGGACTTCGTTATAACGTCCTGTCATTACTGTATCAATAAATTGAGCCGAATAATTGGCAATTTGATAAATTAAAACTGGGATTAAAATAGTTAGCAGAGCTTTGAATTTATGATTTTCTTGTATCGTACTATTCATCATATCCTCCTAACTTAATTCATCAATTGATTTCACTTTAAAGATCGCACTAGGAAGAACTTCTGGATTATTAGGTTCGCTTGTCACAGCAATAAACCCTGCAGTATTTTTGGCAAACTCTTCATCTACTGTTGAGTCCCCAATATAAATCATCTCGTAAAAAGGCACACCAAAACGATTTTGAATCGCATGTAGTGAATCTGTTGCTGGCTTTGAAGGAAATTCATCGGTGGTTCCAACAAAGTCAAACACCTCGCCAATTCCAGCAACTTGTAATACTGCCTCTGCCGGTAAGCAAGAATCATTCGTTACTAACGCAATGATATATCCTTTTTCCCTCAGATTCCCAAGAGCCCTCTCAACATTACCAAGCGTTTGGATTTTCTCAGGATGAGACAGAATATAGTCTGCAAAATAGTGCACTACGAAGTTGTAATTTTCTTCGATGTCGATTGGTCTGAGTTCATTCAAGACTTCAAGCATATCTCGAACGGTACCAGAAGCAATCACGCTATTTTCGATGATGTCTGTTTCAGTGATCCCAAGACGGTCAAATAACTCGTCATGTTCAGCATTTGTTAGATTCATCTCATTACGATTCACTAATTCGTCAAGAACTAAAATCGTTGGTTCAAACCATAACGTGGATGTATCCGTCAATGTACCATCTTTATCGAAAATCAACACTTTAATATTATTTTTGGTTAAATAATTTAAAAATTTTTGTTTCATTATTCGATACTTTGTAACTCCACAGAAATAATGTTATCGAGTGCGTTAATTTCTTTGATAACATCTTCCACACTTACCGTTGCCTCTGAAATATCAATCATAATTTGCACAACAGCAACACTGTGAATCGCTAATCCTTGGAAAATCGTAAGGATGTTCATATCACGATTTGCAAATACTTCAAGCGTCTTTGTCAGCGTTCCTTTGATATTTTTCATATGGATATTGATTGACGCTTTTCTTCCTGCATTCACAGAAGAAAAACCTTGAACTTTACGATAATACTTATAATAAACACTACGTGAGATGCCAACCATCTTCACTACTTCAGTGACGTCTTTTGCTTGTCCTGTTGCAAGTAGTTCTTTTGCTTGCAAAACTTTAGCAAATACAGGAGGAACAGCATCTTCAGAAACTAAAAAATGTTTTTGTCGATTCATTATTTGTCCTTCTTTCATAATCATTTGTTCCCATTTTACCCTACATCATGGACAGATGGCAATTAATTCCGGCTGAAAAAACACGAAAAAAAGAAGCTAGAAAACTAGCTTCTTGTTATAAAATCGTATGGTGTGACGTCGTCCATTCCAATCATCGGAGAAATAAGTCCTTCTTCAATTGCTTGGATGGTTAATTGGATTTCTTTGCCTTCGTCTAAATGAACAGTATCATCAAGCGACGGCTCCGTTTTATTCTCTTTAATTGCTGGAGTTTCTTCTGTCTTTTGAATGTCGAAATTCGTTAAGAACTCTTGTAAGAAAGTTGCTCGTTTTGGAGGGATGGTAGTTGCACTCTTTTGGAACGCTCCTGCTTCCCCACACATGATGAGATACTGCTGACTTCTTGTAACTGCCGTATACAATAGATTTCTTTGTAACATACGTGAATACTGATTCACCATTGGCAAGATGACCATCTTAAATTCAGACCCTTGTGCCTTATGAATGGAGCAGCAATACGCAAGCGTCAACTGTTGCCAATCGGTTTTATGGTATTCGACTTCCGTTTGATCGAATAAAACAAAAATCTTATCTACTTGGTCATCGTTTTCTTTTGCAAATTGAATTGCTGTGATTTCACCGATATCTCCATTGTAGACATTTTCTTCAGGTAAATTCACCAGTTGAAGCACTTTATCCCCTACACGGAAGACTTTATCAAAAGACTCCACTTCACGAACCGAATTTCCGATTCTAGGATTTAAGATTTCTTGCATCATCTGATTGATCGCGTTAATCCCAGCTTCCCCTTTATACATCGGAGCCAGTACTTGAATATCTCGTTTCGTATAGCCCTTTTTAAGAGCTGCTACAACGACTTGCTCAATAATCGTTACCAACCGTTCTGTTGAACATGGTAAGAAACTGCGGTCTATTTGTTTCTCCATAAAGTTGCGAGGTAAGAAACCGTCTTTAATGCTATGAGCTAATTCCACAATAGAAGATTGCTGCGTTTGTCGGTGAATTCGTTTCAGTTCAATCGCTGGAATTTGATTGGTTTCTAGTAAATCCGTTAAGACTTGCCCTGGAGCAACTGATGGTAATTGATTACTATCTCCGACAAGTAGAATCTTTAATCCTTCTGGAGCAGCCTTAAATACGCGGTTCATTAACCACGTATCCACCATTGACATCTCATCAATAATTAAGAATTCCCCATTAATTTCCTTGTCTTCAAAACTATCGTCCACACTGTCAATCGCAATTCCTAACAGACGGTGAATCGTAGAAGCAGGATATCCTGTCAGTTCATTCATCCTTTTCGCTGCACGTCCTGTTGGTGCTGCAAGAACAATCGCTTCTTCAATCTCATTAGCATTATCGAGTTCGTTTAGTTGCGCATAGACGTCAATGACTGCATTAATAATGGTTGTCTTCCCTGTACCCGGACCACCTGTTAATACAAAGAGCGGCTCAGTCATAATGCGATAAATAGCTTCTTTTTGAGATGCATCATATTGAATCTCAAACTTCTCCTGCGTCCGTTCGATTGCATCATCTATTTTCTCTTTACTGATTTCGAGTTTTGAAGCCGTAATCCGTTTTGAAAGTGAGTTACTAATACCTAGTTCTGCATAATATAAAGATGCAATTGCAATACGATTTTCATCAGAGAATACAACACCTTCACGGATTAATTCGTTCAATGCATCTACTAGTCTATCTGGTTCGATTAAGTAATTTTGGCATGACTCGAGTAATCGTTGCGCTTGAGTGATTAATACTTCTGCCATCAAGTAGGTATCGCCTGTTTGATAACAGAAATCTCTTGTCACTACAAAGAGCGCACCCTTTAGTCTAGAAGTATCGTCTGGATCAATTCCCATGGACTGGGCAATACTATCCATTCGTCTAAAGCCAAGTCCCTCAATTCTTTGAAGAAGTACATAAGGATCCTCGTCTAAGACAGCTCTAGCCTTATCTTTATACATGCCGATAATCTTTTGCGCAATCGAAGGCGTAAATCCAAGATTCGTCAGTTCAAACATCAGCTTTTCAGTCCCTTGGTTTTGCTGAATAACTTCTCGAATCATTTCTTTTTTCTTTTTCGTAAGGCCTGTAATGCCATCAAGCGCAGTCTCATCATTTAAGATACGCTCCATGGCCTCTTCGCCTAACTTCTCGATAATCTTCTCAGCCGTCTTCTCCCCAATTCCTGGAAAATGAG
>CALCML010000102.1 GCA_937967765.1 uncultured Carnobacterium sp. | reverse complement strand
GCGGAGTTTCTGATTGAGGATTATAAGAAGAGATTCGGGTTTTAGGGAGGAACAGCCTTGAAACAAAGGATTAGTGAAGAAGAAATTACGCGATTAAGGGACCTACTAGAGAAAGTCTCTATGGAGAATGGTAGTCCCCAATCATTACCTACTGCAAATGGAAAGTTAAGAAGACTTTTATCTATTGGAGAGTGGGCAATGATTGTCATACTTTGTTGCACATTATTTCCACTAGTAGCATTAGCTTTTCTAGTGAGTTTATTGTTAGGAAATATCGATGGGGCAATGGCTCTTGTTTACTTCAACCTTATGGCATGGCCGCTCGTGCTCATCTTCTGGGTGCTTCCTATTATTTTATTCTTTGTTTTTCGTTTCATTCAAAAAAAGACATATTCTGATGAAGTAATTCAGATAAATCAACTGATTTACGAAGAACTACGTGTACGAAAATATATTGAAGATAAAGATTTAACAGAAGAAGCTCGGGAGTTAAAAGAATTATATAAACGCGTCTGGGATTAGGGGGATATATGGAATCGAAACAGAAAATTAAGAAACAAGATGTACAACGACTGCGTCAATTCATTCAAGCAGTCGCCGAGAAAAATGGCGAAGATGCTAAATTACCGTTCAGCTTTTTACCGTTTCGTGGCATTATCATGGTCATTAGTCTCGCTGGATTAGCATACGGAGTAGTGGCTACATTTATTGTTACAATATCTACAATATTCTTTACAGAGCTTACGATGCAACAGCCAGGGGAAGGGTATCAAAATGGTCTCACCAACAGTATGTTTCTTGACTGGTTCATCATGTTTGCCTTTGTAGCCGTCGTTCTCTATTGCTGCTACAAATCCGTTTACTGGGAATGGAACAAGCTGGTTGTTCGGGGAAATAAAGAAGTGGCGACGTGGAAAGCTGCACCAAGAGAAGCCAGCCGCGAAGCTGTTGAAGCACTAGAGGCGTATATACACGAACATACAACGATGACTGAGGAGAGTTCTTCCAAGGTTGAGGAAAAAGCGCATCAAGATGATTCAGGGAATCATACGGAATGACGGTTTAAAAAGAATCTTTGGGGATAGAAGATACGACCTTTGAACGTCAGGAGGAATGACAATGAAAAAGAAACAGAAAGTGAAGGAACGCAACGTAAGACAACTGCGCCAGTTGATTGGAGCAGTGATCGAGCAAAATGGGGAAGAAGGCACACTGCCGATGAGCTTGTCCCCACTACGCGTCTTGATAACAATCCTTAGTGTCGCTGCAGTGGTGTGCGGAGTGGTGGTGTTTGGACGCGCATTTTTAGTCGAATCGGACTTCTTTTCAGCGCTCGAATTGGTGTTTTCGACGGGGGATTCAGAGGTTCTCGCACAAGTAGGCAGGGTCCTCTTCGGATTGGCGATTCACTTTGGCATCCTATTTGTCATCTTAGCGGTCATTCTCTACTGCTGCCACAGATCCGTTCGTTGGGAATGGAAGAAGCTCGTGGCTCGTGGAAATGAAGAAGTGGCGACGTGGAAAGCTGCACCAAGAG
>CALCML010000101.1 GCA_937967765.1 uncultured Carnobacterium sp. | reverse complement strand
GCGGCGAGTTCTTCTTTCTCTTGTTTTTTCTCGAGATAGTAGTCGTAGTCGCCTAAATATAGCGTGCTTCCAGTTTCTTCAGTCTCCAAAATAGCCGTTGCGACCTTGTTGATAAAGAAACGGTCATGCGATACGAAGCAAATGGTGCCGTCGTAGTCGATCAGGGCATCTTCGAGGACTTCTTTACTGTCGATGTCCAAGTGGTTGGTTGGTTCGTCGAGCAGTAGGAAATTATCATGTTCAAGAGACAGTTTGCAAAGCGCTAAACGTGCCTTTTCACCCCCGCTAAGTTGAGCGGTTGTTTTCTCGACGTCGTTTCCTGAAAAAAGGAAGCTGCCAAGAATCGAACGGACGTCTTTTTCAGGCATTGTTGAGTGACGAGACCAGAGTTCTTCTAGAACCGTTTGATTCGATGAGAGGCCGGCTAAGTTTTGGTCATAGTAGCCGACTTGAACGCCAGCGCCTAAATCAATCGAGCCTTCGATTAAAGGAAGTTCTCCTGTAATCGACTTCAAGAGGGTAGATTTCCCAATCCCGTTAGGACCCACAATCGCGATGGCTTCACGCTTACGAAGCTGGAAGGAAATCGGACCACTCAAGGCTTCGTGGTCGTAGCCGATATAAGCATCCGTTACTTGCAACACTTGGTTTCCGGATTCGCGTTCCACGGTAAATTCAAAACGAGCAGAGCGCTGATCGCCTTTTGGTTTCTCTAAGCGTTCCATTTTCTCGAGCTTCTTACGGCGTGATTGCGCACGTTTCGTCGTTGAGGCGCGCACCAAGTTTTTCGCGATGAATTCTTCTAAGTCGTGAATCTCTTGTTGCTGTTTCTCGTAGGCTTTTTGTTTGAGTAAGTATCGTTGCTCGCGTTCTTCTAAGTAGTGCGAGTAGTTGCCCTTGTAATATTCGCAGGCCTTATGACTGATTTCATAGACTTCGTTACACACACGGTCCAAGAAGTATTGGTCGTGGGATACGATGACAAGCGCGCTACTTGAAGAGCGTAA
>CALCML010000100.1 GCA_937967765.1 uncultured Carnobacterium sp. | reverse complement strand
GTAAGAAAAATAGCACTCCAATAGCTATAATAGCTATTAATACCACATTCAATAGAACACTAAACTTATTAAATTTCTTCTTTATATTTGTACTTCTCAATTTGCATACCTCCACTATTTTTGCTTTTCTGAAAGAAACTTCTCTTTTAATAGCATATGTAAATTTTACACACTCTAAAAATAACAGTCAACAGAATATATCTTATCGTCTAAAAATATTATATCCCAAAAAATGTAAAATAAATTTGTTGCATCTGATCTTATTCTAAAAAAAAAAAGAAAACCCAGATCAGCGATGGCCAGGGTTATTTTTTTACTATTTTTTGAATAGCAATCCAATGAGTTGTCCTATGAGACTGACAACTGCATACATCAGAATATAAATGGCCGCAGAGTCATTTAGTAAAAAGAGATTCGGAATCCATAAGAGACCAATAATAATCGGGAAATACCAATAATATCCAAACTTTACCGAAAACAGCATCGAAACCACAAAGACGATGACTGGAATTCCAATCAATAGTAAGAACATTGCACTCCCTGTATCTTGAATCAGAAAAACAGGGATTAAATAATAGAGTAAAGCAACAACAACGTACATCAGTAACTGTCTATACTTGGATGGCATCATGACCCCTCCTCTATTGATTCTATTTTCCTATCCCCAGTATACCATATTCTATTTAAAATCGAGCGCAATGTTGAGCATAAAAAAAGCATGAAACAAATTTGTTTCATGCTGTTGATTCACACTTTAGTTTTGTGAGAAGAGATTTTTGATAGATTCAAAAATTGATTGGAAGAATTGCGCGATTTTATCGAGCCATCCTTCGTTTTTGGCTTGTTCGACTAAGCTGTTAATCTTTTCGCCGACTGATTTTGACAAGCTATTTAATTGCTCTAATACTTGTTTGGAATCAATCGCACTTGTGTTTTGGTAGTTTTGCGCAAAAGCGACTAATGCATTAATTTGATCTTGAGAAATTACATTTTGCAATGAGTTGTTCTTCAAGGCATCGTTAATAATGCGTTCGATATCTTCTTTTGTCGCTAATTGTCCTTGCTTTTGTTTGAGTTCGGCAAGTTCTTTTTTGATTTCAATCATCGCTTTATCGAGTTTTGAAGAATCGAACCCTTTCGCGTTGGCATTCTCTTGCGCGATTTTATTTGTGACTTCTAGCTCTTGTTGCGCCACTTCGGTACGTTTGGCATCCAGTTGCACCCCGTTGGCTTCAAAGGCTTTATACACCCCTGTTAAGGCGGATTCACCGGTTACTTTCGATACGGCTGCAACTTCGATTTCGGCATCCGTTACACCTGCCGTAATGGCCGCATTAGCATATTG
The DNA here is from genome assembly GCA_937967765.1 of uncultured Carnobacterium sp. Classification (GTDB taxonomy): domain Bacteria; phylum Bacillota; class Bacilli; order Lactobacillales; family Aerococcaceae; genus Granulicatella. The sequence goes on along the minus strand of CALCML010000100.1, from coordinate 2,208 downwards.
CTCGGCAGTGACAAGCGTGATGTTTTCAGGAGTTTTGATTTTCACCTTCACCCCTGTACCTTTATCCGTCTTTTGAACCATCACAGACGAAATCATGACAGACGTATTGCCGTCTCCACTTCCAAGATACTTGATTAAATCTTGACCTGTCGCTGTTTCGGTTAACACTGTATTTGCATCTTTAATGCCTAATAATTCTGATGTTTGTTTAATTTGCGCTTCACTGAGCCCACCACCATAGACGACGGTTGGTTTTCCCCATTTTTCATTGACTGCCGTTGTATCAATGGCATATGCACTCTTCATAGATAAGCCCATCAATGCAAGGGCAATTGCGGTTGTCTTCACCCATTTTTTCATGAATGAACCTCCTTTGTTTTCAATCGTAACTCACTCGTTACACCTATAGTATACAAAAAGAACTTTAAGAAAAGAATGTCCTTTCCTTAAAGTTCTTTATCTATTTGTTTAAGAATTGATTAACGTCTACGCGCAAATGCCTTCAATGTTGTTGGTGAGAAAAGCATGATAATTGGATAAATTTCCAAACGTCCTGCAATCATCCCAATTGCAAGTACAAATGTATTGAAATCAGAATACATTGAGAAGTTGCTTGTAGGCCCTACTTGACCAAGCCCTGGCCCGATATTATTAAAGGTTGCGGCCACACTCGAGAAAGCTGTTGTAAAATCGCCTGCTTCAAATGAGACACTGAGTAATAATACGAGGAAGACTAATACATACACGATTAAGTAGTTGGCAATACTCTTCTCCATCTTATTATCGATTGGTTTGCCGTTCATCTTTGGAACAAACACACGACGCGGTTGCCCCATGCGTTTTAATTCAGCAATCGCACTCTTGAAGTATACGATCACACGAGAGACTTTAATCCCCCCGGCTGTTGACCCGGCACATCCCCCGATAAACATTAGAAGAAGTAGCAAGGCATGTGGGAACACACCCCAGAGGCCAAAGTCGACCGTCGAATACCCGGTTGTCGTCATAATCGAGGATACCGTGAAGAAGACGCTACGAATTGGAACTCCTAATGCTGATTGCGTAATCGACAATACGATGAAAATAATCATCGTAAAGCTTAGGACAATTCCAACATAGGTACGCATTTCTTCGTCTTTAATCACGTCTTTTACAGCGCCTAGAAGAACGAAGTAATACAAGTTAAAGTTGATACCAAAAAGCATCATCCCTACCCCGATAATCCATTCCACGGCTGCTGGATTGGCATAAATGCTAAATCCTGCATTGTTAACCCCAAAACCACCTGTCCCAGCTGTACCAAACGATAGTAGCAAGGCATCAAACAGCGGCACTTGGAATACGACTAAGATGATTGTTAAGACGGCTGTCATCGCCAAGTAAATTAAATACAAGATTTGAGCCGTATGCGCTAGTTTCGATACAAGTTTTCCAAACACAGGGCCTGGAACTTCCGCACGCATGAGCTGTACCGATTCAGAACCATGACTTGGTAGAATCGCAAGCGCGAATACAAGTACCCCCATCCCACCGACTAAGTGAGTGAAACTTCTCCAAAACAATGAAGAATGTGCAAGAACAGAAAGGTCTGGTACGATACTTGAACCTGTTGTTGTTAATCCACTGGCCGTTTCAAAGAAGGCATCCACAATATTTGGGATCTCTCCTGTGAAGACAAATGGAAGTCCACCAAAGAACGACAGTAAAATCCAACTTAACGCTACGGTTACGACCCCATCCCTAGCCATGATTTTAAGTGGTTCTGGCTTTTTAAAACTTAAGAGCGAACCGATGACTAGTAAAATCAAAATCGTACCCGCATAAGCAAGTTTTTGAGTAAGTGACTCTTGATAAATAAAGCTAACAATGAGGGGTAAGGCTAAAAGCGCTGCTTCCACTTGAAGCATTTTCCCCACAAAATAGCGAACTGTTTTGATATTCATTCAGACACCTCTATTCCAAAATGTCATTAATGTCATCAAAGTCTTTTTCAGTGGTAACGACGATTACTTTATCAAATGGTTCAATCGTATCACTACCGGCTGGGTAAATTAATTGTTCCCCACGAACGATAAACGCAATCAATAGATTTGATTTTGTCTTCAATTCAGATAGAGGAATTCCACAAATCCCACTATTCTTTTGAATGCGGAATTGCAGTGCTTCCACTTGGTTATCCGCTAAACGGTATAACGCTTCGACATTCGA
>CALCML010000099.1 GCA_937967765.1 uncultured Carnobacterium sp. | reverse complement strand
AGGGAGTTAGGAATTTATTCCTTACTCCCTTTTTGAGGCTTTGAAGGTGAGAGACCTAAGGCTCGAACCGGTACCCCACTACAGCGATTATGGAAACATCCGTAATGATTCGTGGTAATCGAAATCTTCTTTTATAAATACTAACTTTATTTTTTGCAGAAAAATGTAACGAACTACGTTCTTTTATGTGTTTTTACAAGAAAATATCACAATACTAGCTGATGGGTGTGCTATAATAAAGCCAATCTTATGAAAGGTGGAAGGTTTATGGAACAAAAGAAATACAGCGGGAAAGAGTTCACGATGAACGTTCTTAACGCACTTGCATTAGGCGTGGTCGTTACACTTATCCCTGGAGCATTACTTGGTGAATTAGTGAAGGCATTATTACCAGTATTCCCACAAGGCCAATTAATCATCCAAGCAACACAAGTGGCCAATACATTAATGGGGGCAATCATCGGACTGATGGTCGGCCAATTCTTCAAATTCACACCAATTCAAACAGGAGCACTGGCACTAGCCGTTTTATTTGCTGGCGGTGTAGCAACTTTCAGTTCTGACGTGAAAGGAATTATCTTTAGCGGTACAGGTGACATCATTACGATGGGACTTACTGCAGCATTAGGAGCAGCAGTCATTTTATGGATTGGCAATAAAGCCAAAGCCTACTCGATTATCGTGATTCCAACGGTGTTATTAGTCGTTGTTGGTGGGGCGGGACGTCTTGCTTTACCATACATCAAAACTTTAACAACTTTATTAGGACAAGGAATCGGAACGCTATTATCATTACAACCAGTCATCATGTGTTTATTATTAGCCGTTATTTTCTGTATGTTAATCGTTTCTCCGTTTACAACAGTAGGGATTGCCGTTGCGATTAGCCTTAGCGGTGTCGGTTCAGGGGCAGCAAACCTTGGAATTTGTGCGGCTGGGTTCGGTCTTGCGATTGCGGGATGGAAAGTGAATCCAAAAGGAACGGCGATTGCGCATTTCATCGGTTCACCAAAAATGTCAATGGCGAATGTCTTAGCAAAACCAAAAATCTTATTACCAATGATGTGTACATCTGCCGTACTTGGTGTGTTAGCAGCTTTATTTAACATCCAAGGAACCCCTCAAAGTGCAGGGTTCGGTTTCAGCGGATTAGTGGGACCAATTAATGCGTTGAACTTAGCGGAGGGCGGATGGAGTGTGATGAATATCGTTATTGTGACGCTTATTTTCGTCGTTGCGCCAATCGCGTTAAACATCGTATTCGTTCATTTATTCGAAAAAGTGTTAAAATGGATTCAACCAGAAGATTACAAATTAACCGTTTAATAGAAAAGGGGAGTTAAAATGAAAATCGCAATTGCGGGTGCAGGAGCAATGGGGTGCCGTTTCGGGTACATGTTAACAAAAACAGGGCAAGAGGTGACGCTGATCGATGAATGGCCAGCGCATATCGAAGCCATCCAAAAGAATGGATTAAAAGTCGTTGATGGAGAAAACACAGATACGATTGATATCAAAATTATTCGTCCAGAAGAAGCAACTGAAGAAGTCGATGTGGTGATTGCATTTACAAAATCAATGAAATTAGGCGAAATGCTTGAAAAGATTAAAGCGATTATCCACGAAGATACAAAAGTGCTTTGTCTTTTAAATGGTCTAGGACACGAAGACACAATGGCGAAATACGTTCCTCGTAAAAACATTATTATGGGGGTAACGATTTGGACTGCAGGTCTAATCGAACCAGGGGTAGCGCGTCTAGGCGGAACTGGGACGGTGGAAATGCAAGCGGCGGACCCAAGTGGTGTAGCGATTGCTAAAGAATTAGTCGAAGTGATGGACAAAGCGGGCTTGAACGCAAGCTACAGCGAAGACGTTCATTTCTCAACATGGCGTAAGGCGTGCGTGAACGGTACGATGAACGCAACATGTGCGATCTTAGATGCCAACATCGGCGAAGTGTTCGATACTTCAACTGCCGAAGCTATCGTAACGCAAATCATCAGTGAATTCGTTGCTGTTGCGGAAAAAGAAGGCGTGCATCTTGATCCAGTGGCGATGAAAGATTATGTGTATACTGCTTCTAATAAAGTTCGCGGACACTATCCTTCAATGCACCAAGATTTAATTCAAAACCACCGCTTTACTGAAGTGGACTTCTTGAACGGATTTGTGGCTAGAAAAGGGAAGGAATACGGTATTCCAACACCTTACTGTCAATTGATTACAGAGCTTATCCATGCAAAAGAAGATATTTTGAAAGTTAAATAGTAAATAAAGAACAATTCAAAGGATCAGTTTAAAATTGAAAGAGTCATAGTGGGGCAGCGGCGAGGGCTAAAGTCTCTCGCCTCCGGAGCCTCCCCATTCTTTCAATCGACTGATTCTTTTTTTGCACCAATGAACAGAGCAAAACAATTTAACTGTGACAACACACAAAAAGGAGCGAGGCAAGTATGCCTGCGCTCCTTTTTGCGTTTAGCGTTTGCGGTAAATCTAGGGAGATTTATAGGAAATGTTCAACGATAATACGCACTGCTTCGAATGCGTTTTGAGA
>CALCML010000098.1 GCA_937967765.1 uncultured Carnobacterium sp. | reverse complement strand
CGGTAGATACTTTCCAAGAACTCTTTGAGGATGAAAAACCAAAAGTGGATGTAGCTTTTCCAGGGTACGAAGCGAAATTGGAGAAAGCCTCAAAAGTAGCCAAAGAAAATGAAGCTGTAACAGTCGGTGTGGCAACGATTGGGGAAGAATCCTTTATTTGCTGCGTCATGAACTCATTCTTTATGATGGGGTCGATGGGACAAGTCGTTGGTGAGAAAATCACGAAGGCTTTTCAAGAGGGAATCAAACGCCAATTGCCAGTTGTGATTTTTACCGCTTCAGGTGGTGCCAGAATGCAAGAAGGAATCTTTTCTCTGATGCAAATGGCGAAAATCTCAGGAGCTGTGGAAGAACACCATCAAGCTGGATTATTCTATTTAACAGTATTGACGGATCCAACTACAGGAGGCGTCACTGCAAGCTTTGCGATGCAAGGCGACATTATTTTAGCAGAACCAAAAGCGATCGTTGGATTTGCTGGAAAACGTGTTGTGGAACAAACCATGAACCAAAAACTCCCAGATGATTTCCAACAAGCAGAAACTGTTCTTGAACAAGGATTTATTGATGCGGTTGTTCACCGTAAAGAAATGAAGAAGATGATTCATCGTCTACTTGTCCTTCATGGAAAGGGGTCGAATGCATGAAACCAATGAAAATTGTTGCGTTGGCACGTGATGTGAAACGTCCAACCACAAAAGAATGGATTAACGCCGTATTTGACGATTTTATTGAATTACATGGTGATCGTTACTATGCCGATGATAAAGCTCTTGTAGGTGGAATTGCGACATTAAACGGCAAACCTGTTACGGTGATTGGGATGGAGAAGGGGCATACGCTTCAAGAAAACCTGAAGACAAACTTCGGACAAGTCCATCCAGAAGGATACCGTAAGAGTGCGCGTTTGATGAAACAAGCTGAGAAGTTTAATCGTCCTGTTGTGACGTTTATTAACACGGCTGGTGCATTCTGCGGGGCTACTGCAGAAGAACGTGGTATTGGTGAAGCTATTGCGGATAATCTTCGTATTATGAGCCACTTGAAAGTTCCGATTATTGCCATTCTTTGTGGTGAAGGCGGAAGTGGTGGAGCATTAGCGCTTGCCGTTGCCAATGAAGTTTGGATGATGGAATATGCGATGTATTCGATTCTTTCTCCAGAAGGATTTGCATCGATTTTGTGGAAAGACGGTTCAAAAGCTAGTCAAGCCGCTGAACTTATGAAATTTACAAGTAAGGATTTGTTGGCGCAAAAGATTGTTGATCGCATTATTCCAGAAAAGAAAAAGACAAACGAAGAGATTGCTTTGGATATGAGAGAACAATTAGAAGTTCAATTAAATGAGTGGTCATTAAAATCGAAAGAAGAAATTGTAAGCCAACGTTTAGAGCGATTTAATCAATATTAGAATTTGATGAAAATTCCAAGGAGCCTGACTTTTTTGTTAGGCTCTTTTTTGTTATACTAGAGTTACCATTTTCATTGGAGGGAACAATTTATGACACGTTTAGAAAAAGTAAGAAATTCCATGAAAGAACAAGAAATTGATGGATTGATTGTATATAGCCCATACAATTTACGTTATTTAGCAAACTTTACAGGAACAACAGGGTTTGCATTAATCACGTTGACAGATGCTTATTTTGTAACAGATGCTCGTTACACACAACAAGCACAACAACAAGCAAAAGGATTCCATGTGATTGAACATAAGACAGGTTGGGTTCCAGCGTTTGAAAAAATCATTCGTGAAAACAACTTAAAATTTGTTGGATTTGAAGCAGATCATGTTTCAGTTTCTCAATTAGAAATCTTCGAAGATGCATTTGATACAGCATTAATTCCAACACAAAACATTGTAGAAAAAATTCGTGAAGTAAAAGATGAAGGAGAAATCCAAACTATTCGTGAAGCTTGCCGTATTTCAGATGCTGCATTCTTACACATCTTAGATTTCATCAAACCAGGTGTAACTGAAATTCAAGTAGCAAATGAATTAGACTTCTACATGCGCGGACTAGGAGCAAGTGGTGTTTCATTTGATACGATTATCGCAAGTGGTGTTCGTTCTTCAATGCCTCACGGAGTTGCAAGTGCTAAAGTCATCGAAACTGGAGACTTAGTAACGCTTGACTTTGGTTGCTACTACAACGGTTATGTATCTGATATGACTAGAACAATTGCTGTTGGTGAGCCAATCGACCAATTAAAAGAAATTCACGATGTTGTTTTACAAGCTCAATTAAAAGTAAGTGAAGCAGCCGCTCCTGGCAAAACAGGGGTAGAATTAGACAAGATTGCTCGTGACTACATTGCTAGCCGTGGTTATGGCGAATACTTCACTCACTCAACAGGACATGGTATTGGTCTTGAAATTCACGAAGCACCAAATGTTTCTCGTATTGCGACACAAGCATTTGTTCCAGGAAACGTGATTACAAATGAACCAGGAGTATACTTACCAGGTATCGGTGGCGTTCGTATCGAAGACGATATTATTATTACTGAAACTGGTGGCGAAGTGATTCAAAAAGTTCCTCGTGAACTCATTATTCTCTAAAATAGACGGTAGTTGTGAGAATAGCTGTTTCATGGTAAACTAAATGAGAATTGGAAAATCTTTTTATGAGTAATTTTCTATCAAACAGGGAGGTTACAAAATGGAACAAAATAAAACATATTCTAAAGAACAAGAACTAGGTGCAATTGAGATTGCTCCTGAAGTTATCGAAAGTATTGCAGGGATTGTAGCTGCACAAGTGGAAGGCTTCTATCCAGTTCCTGGATTCTTAAACACTATTTTTGGTGGAAAACAATTATCTAAAGGGGCTTATTTAACAGAAGAAAACGGATCATTCGTAATTGATATTTACGGAAATGTAGATTACGGTGTTTCAATTCCAAAAACAGCTCTATTATTGCAAAACAAAATTAAAGAACAATTATTATTCAGCTGTGAATTAGTGATTTCACAAGTGAATGTTCACGTTCAAGAAATTTTACCAGTGCATCACGAAGATGCTGAATTATTTGAATTGGGGGATGAATAGTGAGTCGTAAACCATTAAAAAGACGAGCACTACGAGTATTGGCCATTCAAGCCCTATACCAACTAGATGTGTCGCCTGAAATGCACATTGTAGATGCGCTTAGTCTTGCGTTGGAATGCTCAGAAGATTCACCTTATTCTATCGAAGCAATTACGGAAGAAGAGTTACTTAACGAAGTTCCAGAAATTGCGTACAGCATAGCATTAGTACGAGGAGTTCAAAATAACGTCGAGAAAATCGACGCGTTAATCGAAAAGTACTTAAAAGGATGGAAGCTAAACCGTATCGTCCGTTTAGACTTAATCATCATGCGAGTAGCTATCTTCGAAATGACTTCTCCAGAATTAGAAGTTCCACAAACTGTAGCGTTAAACGAAGCAATTGAAATCGCAAAAACATACAGTGACGAAAAATCAGCGAAATTTATTAATGGTATCTTATCAAACTTAGTAAACGGGTAAGATTCTACTACACGAAGAGTCTGAAGCAACAGTTTCAGACTCTTTTTTAAAACAGGATGTGAGTCTTCGCGGTTAGAAATCGACCACTGGACCAAACCAACGCAAGCATCGTTAAAAACGATGTGCGTATGGTTTGGGAAGTGGACGCGATTTCTGCGAAGACGAACTCAACTAAAGGATGCGAGCAATCGCGTTCAGAAATGGAACGTTGGACCGGAACACCGGAAGGAACGTGAA
>CALCML010000097.1 GCA_937967765.1 uncultured Carnobacterium sp. | reverse complement strand
AACACTTTGAAATCTTGCAAGTGCTCTTTATCAATTTGAACAAGTGGCGCATGCATATAGAGCGCTGGCCAAAGGGACATCACTGATAAATCAAACGAGAATGGCGGATGTCCAAGGAAGACTTGTGGGCCCTTCTCTTTGTAATATCCTGTGTACCAATCCAAGAAGTGGTTCAAGTTATTGTAAGTAATAGAAACTCCTTTTGGCTTTCCTGTACTTCCAGAAGTAAAGATAATATAGAAAATATCTTCTCCTTGAACATAATGCTCTTTTGAAATACGTTCCGTCGTTGAAGCAATCACTTCTTTAGCTTCAGGAACTGTCAACGTTGGTACCTCTAGCGTTATCTCTTCACTCACGAGAACGACTGGACTCTTAACGGTTGCGATAATATCTTCAACGCGGTCAATCGGTGTATTCACATCAACCGGACAATAAGCATGACCTGATTTTACACAAGCCAAGAAGTACACCAACATAAATGGATGTTTATGACCATAAACCACGATTGGAGATTTATTCCCTTTGTATGTTTCATGTAAGTACGCTGCTAGCTTATCTGAATACTCCCAGACAAGACTTGCTGTCAACTCTTCTTCCGGCATTAAATCGTGTCGGTAAATGATTTTATCTTGTTTCGTATTTAGTTCTAATTGTTCTAATAATGGTTTCATAACTTGCTCCCGAGCACCTTTTCAAAATCTCTTTCTGAAAAACAACTGTTCTATTTTCAGATACAAAAGAATTATAGCATACGGCTTCTTTCTTGCCTATTACATTTCAAGAAATATTATAGTTTTTTAACGTTTTAAAATGAAAAAGAGGCCGAAAAACATTTCGACCCTTCCCACTCATTTTTAAGCAAGTCTGCTTAAGAAATACTTCACTTCAATTTCAACACCAAGCGCTAATACACGCTCATCGATATCGAATTTTTCATGGTGATGTCCATAAGCTGTCTCTTCTCCAGATTGGCTACCAAGCAAGCCATAAACACCAGGTTTATTCACTAAGTAATCCGCGAAGTCATCAGCACCCATTGACAATTCATAGTTTGTTATGAGGTTATCTATTCCTTCGACTTTTGCAACCACTTTTTGGAATTCTTCTGCTAACTCAGGAGTATTAATCACTGGAGCAGCCGCATCATACCAATCGATTTCAAATTCACAGCGATTGAGTTCAGCGATTCCTTTTGCGATACGCGTTACAGCTTCTTTTAAATGCGCACGTGTTTCGTGGCTAAATGCACGAATCGTTCCTTCGATTTCAGCATCGTTAGCAACGATATTGTAACGACTTCCCGCATTTAATTTACCAACTCCGACAACAGCACGGTCGATTGGATTCACTTCACGAGCGACGATGGTTTGCAGCGCAACAACAACTTCACTAGCTGTCACAAGCGCATCATGTCCTAAATGAGGACGACCAACGTGAGAGCTCTTTCCTGTGATTTTGATTTTGAAAATATCACACGAAGCATTCACTGGTCCACCTTCAACCGCAAACGATCCAACAGGTAGTCCTGAATTTACGTGAATTGCAAACGATTCATCGATGTTATCGATTTTTCCTGAAGCTACAAATTGTTTCGCTCCCGCACCGATTTCTTCTGCAGGTTGGAACGCAATTAAGACGGTTCCTGCAAATGAGTCTTTCAATTCATTCAAGACTCTAGCCGTTCCTAGACCCATTGTCGTATGAGCATCATGTCCACAAGCATGGTTTAATCCTGGACGTTTAGACGCATAAGGTTTACCAGTGCAGTCAGGAAGTTCTAGTGCATCGATATCGGCACGAAGTAAAACGGTCTTTCCTTCGCCTTTGCCCCCTTTAATAATAGCTAACGTCCCTGTTTCAGCTACTTTTTCAAATGGGATTCCAAATGCAGTTAATTCTTTTTGAATGTAGGCAGCAGTGTCATACTCTTTTAAACTTGATTCAGGATTTTCATGGAAATGTCTTCTTGTTGCTACAAGATATTCTTCTAGCTCATGTGCTTTTTGTTTTATTTTGCTCATCGTCTTTGCCTTCTTTCATTGAATAAAGAGGCATGCTAAGCACGCCTCTTAAGGTTTTGTTATTTCTAAATGTAACATATATGTTACATTTTGCTTTTTCTCAACTTAGTAGTCGAGCTCGGAATTTCGAACCGTCACCCAATATTCACACTGTGAATATTGGCTTAACGCTTTTTCTCACATCCTAGTTGTAGTCGAGTTCGGGCTCACAGCCCTGACGTCCACTTCCCAGAGTATCCGCACGACTGCAAGCAGTCCTTTGCGTTATTCTGGTCCAGTGTTTCAGGCCTGAGCGTTCGCCCTCTCATCCTAGTTGTTTAATTTAGCTTTTTCCCAAACTGGTACGTTAGCACCTTTTGAAACTTCTTCGATTTTCTTAGCTGTTTCTGGTGATTGGTAGTATTCTACGATTTTTTTGTATACTTCGTTGTTTTCGTTACCTTCTTTAGCAGCGATTACGTTGTAGTAAGGTTGTGAAGAATCAGTAATTTGTTCAATGAAGATAGCGTCTTTTGTTGGTTGGAATCCTGCTTCAACAGCGAAACCGTTGTTGATTAATGAAGCAGCAACATCATCTAAAGCACGAGCTGTTTGTCCAGCAGGTAATTCTTTGATTTGGATGTTTTTAGGATTTTCAACGATATCATCTTTAGTTGCTAAAGTGTTGTTAGGATCTTTTAATTTGATTACGCCAGCTGCGTGTAGTAAACGTAATGCACGTGAGTTGTTTGAAGTATCTTCAGGAATAGCAATTGTATCGCCATCTTTTAATTCACTTACGTTTTTAATTTTCTTAGAGTAAACACCCATTGGAGCAATAACTGTGTATCCGATTGGTTTGATGTGTGTTCCTTGCTCTTTGTTGAAACGTTCTAAGTAAATAATTGTTTGGAATGAGTTTAAATCAACGTCGCCATTTTCTAGCGCTTGGTTAGGTTGTACGTAGTCAGTGAATTCTACTAATTCAACTTCAATACCTTCTTTTTCTTTCAAACGAGCAATAACATCGTCCCAAACTTCGTGATTACCAGCGTTAACCCCGATTTTAACGTGTTTGTTTTCTTGTTTTGCTTCTGATGAAGCTGAGCTTCCAGAGTTTGATGTTTGTGCAGCTCCACATGCCGCTAATGTTAATGCTGCCGCTGCAGCTACGAATAATTTTTTAATGTTCATTTTGTTTTTCCCCTTTTTGTGTTGGTTTGATTTTTTGTTTTTGGATGAGATGTCTCACATCCTGGTGTAGTTGAACTCGGGCTGTTAAGCTCGAATTCAGTGTAGTTGAGCTCGCAATCGCAGAAATGGCGTGCGTTTCCCGAAACATCCGCAGAACGTTTCACGTTCCTTCCGGTGTTCCGGTCCAACGTTCCATTTCTGAACGCGATTGCTC
>CALCML010000096.1 GCA_937967765.1 uncultured Carnobacterium sp. | reverse complement strand
CGAATAACGGTGTCGATCAATTTATCAAAGACGCTCAAAAAGCGGGCGAACAAGTTTGGAATCAAATCCAAGAATGGGGTAAAAACCTCTGGGATAAATTCAGAAATCGATAATGCGAACGTACGTACGTATTAATAGTTTAGCCATATAAATTATGGTATAATAAAAGAGTATTTTAAGGAGGAAGAAACATGAGTAATATTTATGATACAGCCAATCAATTAGAACGCGACTTACGCGAATTACAAGAATTCAAAACAGTAAAGGAAAGCTTCGAAGCAATTTATGCTGACGAAACAGCAAGAGCTTTATTTGAAGAATTCCGTACAGTGAATGTCGAGTTACAACAAAAACAATTCTCAGGACAAGAAATCACTGAAGAAGATATTCAAAAAGCACAAGAATTAGGACAAAAAGTGTCTGAAAACGAACATATTAAAGCGTTAATGGAAGCTGAGCAACGTTTGAATACGATTATGAAAGACATCAACCGTATCATCACAAATCCATTACAAGAGCTTTATAGCGCAAAATAATCAATTTTAAACGGTTTTATTAAGAATCGATCCAAAGCATATTTTCTTTGAACGCACAACAGACGGTTCAGGAAAATATGCTTTTTTTGAAGAAAAGAAAGGAGTAACGCATGGTGAAATTCATCCACGCAGCCGACGTCCATCTAGGAATTACTTACGCAGGTGTCGGGAAGAACCATAAAGATATCGCAAGAGAGCTAAAGCAAGCAGCGTTTGATGCCTTTGAAAGAGTCGTCGATACAGCGATTGAAGAAGAAGTCGATGCACTGGTGTTGGCAGGTGACTTGCTGGATAGTTCACGCACCTTCGTCAAAGAAAAATTGTTCTTGCAGAGTCAGTTGAATCGCCTGGCGCCATTTGGAATTCCTGTCGTTGTAGCGCTTGGGAATCATGATGCGGGCACTTCATACGTTTCTGGGGAGCATATTTATACTTTTGGGAGTGCGGTTGAAACGATTGAAGTGGAGACAAGAAACGGGGAACGTGTTGCCTTTAGTGGGTTTAGTTATGAGGTTCCTGTTGTAGCTACGCGGAAAGTTCAAGAGTATCCGGTAAAGAGTGCCAACTGCGATATTCATATTGGAGTATTGCATGGAGAACTTTCGACTGCACAAGGTCGTTATGCACCATTTTCGATTCCTGAACTAAGAGAAAAAGGCTATGACTATTGGGCGCTCGGACATATTCATACTTGCCAAGAAGTGTCTAGCCAGCCATGTGCGTGGTATAGCGGTACGACTCAAGGAGCGGACCGTAAAGAGAATGGCCCAAAGGGAGCTTTGCTGGTAGAGATTTTGCAAGGAAATGCCCCAGAAGTTCACTTTATTGAAACGAGTACGATGGACTGGACGGAGGCAGAACAAGCTATCAGCAAGACCGCTCGTTTAGAAACTTTACCGTATCTCATCGTAGAGGCACTACCAACTCCAGCTAAACGTAGTCTTGTGACGCTGCATTTACAAACGCAAGAATCGCTCTATTCAAGAGAAGATTTAAAACAACTCACAGAAGTGGTGAATGGACTCTTAGAAGAAAACCATAGCCTTGTAACAGTGATGAGTATTCGAGAACAAGTCACTAAACCGCTTCGTGGAGCTTCTGGAATTTCTCTTTCGGGAGAGGTGGATGCGACCCTCTTTTCTGAAATGGAAATTGCCAAGAGCGGATTCTCGAATCAGTTAATGAGCGAATTTCTACAAAAGGAAGATGTTCAGCAAGAGATTCATGAACGTGCGATGCGTCTATTAGAAGCTCGCTTTGCGGGAAGGGAGGAAGGCTAATGTATATTTCAAAAATCGAAATCAATCATTTTGGGAAATGGGAACATGAGACCTTTACTTTCCATCCGAACTTACAAGTCGTTCAAGGGCTGAACGAATCTGGAAAGACAACCCTTAGACGCTTTGTCGAACAAATGCTTTTTGATTTTAAACAAAAGAAGAATGGCGTGTATCCTTATCAACCGCTCCATACGAATACACGTGGCGGACGGATGTGGATTGAAGATGAAGGG
>CALCML010000095.1 GCA_937967765.1 uncultured Carnobacterium sp. | reverse complement strand
AGGTGAGTGAATGATTCAAGAGTGGTTAAAAAAGAGCGAGAGTATTCCGCGTAAATATGGATTGGACCGCATGGAGGCTATCCTAGAAGCGCTTGGAAATCCAGAACGTGGGTTGAAGAGTATTCATATTGCTGGGACGAATGGAAAAGGGTCCACTGCTGCGATGATCACGTCCTTTGCGAAGGCGCATGGATTGCGAGTCGGGACATTCACTTCACCGCATATGGACAGTATTAGAGAACGAATCCAGCTGGACGGAGTACCTCTTGAAGAAGAGCCGTTCTGGCAAGCCGCGTCGGTGGTAAGAGAGGTGGAGCGACGCTTATTCAAAGAATGGGGAGCCTTTAACTATTTTGAGGTTTTAACGGCGATGATGTTTGTCGTCTTTCAACAGGAAGCCGTCGACCTTGCGATTATTGAAGTCGGAATTGGTGGTCTTCTTGATAATACGAATGTTGGGCATCCACTCGTCAGCGTTATTACGACGATTGGTTTAGACCATCAAGATTTACTCGGAAGTACGTTAGAAGAAATTACCGCGCAAAAAGCAGGGATTATTAAGTCTGGGCAACAAGTGATCGTCGGGCCCGTCAGCTGTGAATGTATGGATGTCATTCGTGGAGTCGCTAGTGAAAAAGGCGCAACGGTGCAGGCGTTTGACGAAGACTTCTTTCTAATTGAAGAGTCGTATCAAGATTCCTCACTCACGATTTCGCTGAAGCAGCTAGCCCTCAAAGGAGCCTTCCAAAAGGAGAATGCGGCCGTTGCGATTCGAGCATTTCGCTCTTGGATGGAAGCCACTGGAAGAAGCGTGCAGGCTGAGTTCATCGAGGCAGCCCTCCCTGTCGTATCATGGCCAGGACGCATGGAAGTGTTGCACGACACACCGCTTGTGATGATCGATGGCGCTCATAATTTACCGGCCATAGAGCGACTCGTTCAAAATATGATGGGTCGTATTGGCAAGAAACAGACGCTATTATTTAGCGCGCTCACTCGAAAAGATAGTCAACAGATGCTTGCAAGATTGCAGGAAGCTCTTCCCGATGTGAACATCATCCTAACGAGTTTCCATCCTTCAAGAGGACTGTCGATAGCTAGAAGTGACGTGGAAGCGTACTTAGATTCTCCCAAGATTTCCTATGAAGAAAGCTTTGAAGAAGTCATCGACCGTTTCGCCAGTTCAACAGACGATGAGAGCGAACTATGGGTGACGGGCTCATTGTATTTTATCGCCGAAGTTCGACATTGGTGGAAGAACCGTAAGCCCAAAGAAGAATAGACATCGT
>CALCML010000094.1 GCA_937967765.1 uncultured Carnobacterium sp. | reverse complement strand
CTCGGATTCAAGCGTGTCTTTATTCCAAAAAATAATTTAGATGGATGGGAACTTCCAAAAAATATCGAAGTCGTTGGAGTATCTTCTGTCAAAGAAGCTATTTACAAAGCCTTCGGAAAAGAAAATTAGAAAGGAGAAATATTATGGAACAACCTAAAAAATTTCGAGCATACGGAAGAAAGTTATTACAACTGATTTTCGTATTGCTCGGAGGGTCTTTAGGTGCAACGTACTTTCCAAGTCTATGGCAAGCATTCAACATTACGAATGAATGGTTAACATCGCAAGTTACGAATATTTTGTTAGGTGCAATTATTTTATTCTTTATTTCACTATTCGTGACGGATCCGATTTTAGCCGGCATTCGTAGACTGGAAAAACTCGTTAGCCAACTTTCCGTGAGTTATTTACTCTTCGGAATGATTGGAGCACTGATTGGACTCTTAGTCGCATGGCTCGTTGGATTGCCATTTACAAACTTACAAATTCCAGCCATTACGCAAGCTTTACCAATCGCCTTAAGTATTATCTTCGGGTACCTTGGTTTTTATGTCGGAACGACGCGTCGTGAAGATATTTTAAAAGTATTTACGGCGACAAGAAAGAAAACGGAGGATTCTCCAGTACTGGAACGTAAAGTAGGAGATAACTTCAGAAAATATAAACTGCTCGATACAAGCGTGATTATCGATGGACGTATTTACGATATCGCTAAAACAGGCTTTATCGAAGGCGTGCTGGTAATTCCAGTATTCGTACTGAATGAATTACAATATATCGCTGATAGCGCAGATAGCTTAAAACGCGTGAGAGGGCGCCGTGGATTAGATATTTTAAACGCTCTTCAAAAAGAAGAGAATATTAAAGTAGAAATTTACGACGGGGACTATGACGATATTAATGAAGTGGACCGCAAGTTGATTCGCTTGGCGAAGGCGATTGACGGCATTATTATCACAAACGACTTTAACTTAAATAAAGTCAGTGAGTTCCAAAATGTGCCGGTCTTTAATATTAATGCGTTAGCGCAGGCCATCAAGCCAGTTGTGATTCCAGGAGAAACCTTGAAGACGACGGTGGTTAAATCGGGAACGGAGCGCCAACAAGGGGTTGCGTACTTAGATGACGGCACGATGATTGTCGTGGAAGATGGACAATATTATATGAACCAAGAGATTGAAGTGGTCGTAACGAGCGCCCTTCAAACTGCAGCAGGGCGTATGATTTTCGCCAAACCACTGCATAGCCAAAAGAAAATTAAACAATAAAGTGCAAAAAGATTACTTCGAATCCTTGCGGATTTATTTATAATAACGGTAACGTTGCACCGGCTCGAGCCTAGTGTCTCTCGCCTAAAAAACTCAAAAAGGGAGTACGGAATAAATTCCGAACTCCCTTTAATTCGTCTTTTTTGCGAATCACGTTACTGTTATTATAAAATCCGCATGATTCTCCGTAATCATAGTGCGTATATTTAATGTTCTTTTGGACTGCATGAAATGAACGACCTGCTGCTAGTTTGAAGAGAAAATAAAGAGGATGGGCGAATTTCGTCCATCCTTTTTGTTATTCAATGTCGATTTCAAATGGTTCGTCAATGGTTTCAGAGACGTATTTACCATCTTTTTTACGTTGTTTAACGCATTCCGTTAATAAGTATTCGATTTGTCCATTGACTGATCTAAAATCATCTTCTGCCCATGATGCGATAGCAGCATATAATTTAGAAGACAGTCGTAATGGAATTTGTTTTTTCTTTAAATCAGTCATCGTTAGTATAGGCTTCCTGTATTAACAATTGGTTGAGCATCATGATTGCCGCAAAGAACAACTAGTAAGTTAGAGACCATCGCAGCTTTACGTTCTTCATCTAGTTCTACGAGTTCTCCTTCGCTTAAGCGTTCTAACGCCATTTCAACCATTCCAACAGCACCGTCTACAATCATCTTTCTAGCGTCAATAATTGCAGAAGCTTGTTGACGTTGAAGCATTACTGCAGCGATTTCTGGAGCGTAAGCAAGGTAAGTGATACGTGCTTCGATGATTTCAAGACCCGCATTTTCAACACGTGCTTGAATTTCATCGCGAATACGTTTTGCGACGACTTCACTTGAACCACGTAAGCTACCTTCATCGGCAACTCCATCACCTGTTGTGTCGACGTTTGGAGCTACATCATATGGATAGATACGTACGATATTACGAAGTGCGCTATCACATTGAAGAGATAAGTATTCTTTGTAGTTATCTACATTAAAGACTGCTTTAGCCGTATCGACCACTCTCCAAGTAACAGCAATTCCGATTTCAACAGGATTCCCTAGGCAATCGTTAATCTTTTGACGAGAGTTGTTTAACGTCATAATTTTTAGAGAAATTTGATTTTTTAAGGCATTTAAGTTCGCTTCAAC
>CALCML010000093.1 GCA_937967765.1 uncultured Carnobacterium sp. | reverse complement strand
TTTGAGTTTGTCCTTGTTTACCAGTTGTAGTTTTATCTTCACCAGTTGGTGTTACGGCTGTAACTGTTGCAACATAGTTTGCTTTCGCAACTGTACCATTCACGTCAACACGTTGAATTGTTACAGCTGGAGCAACACCAGTAAAGTTTGGTTCTGGAACAAATGTGATTGTTCCGTCTGGAGCTACTGTAAATGTTCCTACACCAGGAATTACTTTCGTAGTTGATCCATCTTCGAATGTTGCAGGTACTGTGTCATCAAGTGGCACATCCGAATCACCTTCAGTGAATTTAAGTTTCGCTGTTTGTGTCTTACCTTGAACATCAATTGTTTCTGCATCTTCTGCAGTTGGTGTTACTGGAGTTACAGTTGGTGTGTATTTCGCAGTTGCTGGAGTTCCGTTCGCATCTTTAGCTTGAACAGAAATTCCGTCTGGAGTTCCAACAAAGTCTTTATTCGGTGTAAACGTTACTTCACCTGTTAATGGATCAAGTTTGTAAGTACCTACTTGTTTTCCATCTTTCATTGCTGGTAATTCAGTCGCGTCTGTTGGTTCACCTGTTTCAGGATCAATGAATTTAGCTGGTTGTTCAGCGTCAATCTTCATTGGTACATCTGCGTCACCTTCAGTAAATTTAGGAGTTTCTTTTTGAGTTTGTCCTTGTTTACCAGTTGTAGTTTTATCTTCACCAGTTGGTGTTACTGGAGTAACTGTTGGTGTGTAAGTTGCTGTCGCTGGAGTTCCGTTTGCATCTTTTGCTTGAACAGTGATTGCATCTGGAGTTCCCACGAAGTCTTTGTTTGGTGTGAATGTCACTTTACCAGTCTCTGGGTCAATTGTGTACGTACCTACTTGTTTACCATCTTTCATTGCTGGTAATTCAGTCGCATCTGTTGGTTCACCAGTTGCTGGGTCAATGAATTTAGCTGGGTTTTCAGCGTTCACAACCATAGGGATTTTTTCTTCTGCACCAGATTGTTGTTTGAATGTTACTGTTTCAGATTGTGGTTGTCCTTGTTTACCAGTTGTTTCTTTGTTTTCACCGACTGGAGTTACAGGATTTACAGTTGGAGTGTATTTAACCCCGGCTAAAGAACGGCCAGTCGCTTCGTCCACCACTTGGATTAAGATTGGATCTGGAGTTCCAATAAAGTCTTTATTTGGCGTAAATTTCACCGTTCCATTTACTGGATCAATCTCATATAATCCAACTACCTTACCATCCTTCATCGCGGGAGCTTCATTACCAATGAGCCCACCCGTTTCCGGATCCACAATAACCATTGGTGTTGCAGCAGAAGGTTTTACTTCGCCTGCTCCATTTGTAAATGTAAGTTTTTTGTCGTGTTCTAACCCTTGTAAATCTTCTGTAGTTACTTCTTCAGACAATGGAGTTACTGTTGGGATGTAACGACCATCCATTGTGTTTGTTTGGTCACTGATAACAGGTTGAGAATTATCTTTTGTATTCCAACCAGTATCTACAGCATTGTTGTCAAGACGACGAATTGTGATTCCTGTTGCAGTTCCAACAAAGCCGTTATCTGGAATAAATTCCACTTTAACGTCTTTACCAGCACCTGTTACACGGTATTTACCTTCTCCGTTCACAACATAGTAGCCTTCAGCGTCTAATTCAACTTTTTGACCATTTTCATCAACGATAAATGGTTCAACCGTTTCATCAATCACTGCATCCTCAGTTCTTGAGTAACGCTGCTTACCTTGAGCTGTAAATTCCACTGTTGCAGTCTGTTTCACGCCTTGTAGGTTTACAGTTTCTTTTTTGCTTCCTTTTGGTGGGAAGATTACTTGTGTTTCAAAGTCTTCTACTTCCCCTGACATTGACATACCTGTTGGGCTTTCAATATCTGGTGCATAAGTAGATACACGAACACGCACGCCTAATTTATCTAATTGAAGATCGCTTAAGATTGGACCGTTGTTAAATTGTAATGTTACATTACCATCTTTAGTGATTGTTGCTTTTTCAGAGCGTTCGTTTTCGTCAAATTTACCATTTTGGTTAAAGTCAACCCATCCGTAAACATAAGCTTCAGGAGCTCCACCAGTGTTTGCTTGTACTGTTAACGTATAGTTACCTGGACGTGTACGATCTAATGCGATCATTCCATTTGTATTGCCTTTTAAGTCTGTTGGTAAGATTTGGTCGATACCTTCATCGCCTGTACCGTCCTTATCGTCACCTTTCCAGTCTGTACGTTCTAAGTTTTCATCCATATCTGGACGAGTATCCCCAAGATATGGTTGGTTAACAGCTGCGCCTGTTACCCCATTGACTTGGTTCATCGCATGTGTTGCGATTCCGTATGAATCTGGAGCATCCCCTTCATCTAATGGTAAGAAACCAAGCATTGCTGATTGTTTACCAGAAGATGCGATATATAATCCAATTTCAGAAGCACCACGTGTCATTACCATAGGTACGGCAATCGTGCTTGCAGAAACGTTAGGACCAAATACGCCTGTTCCTAAACCACCTGTCTTCAAGTCTGCGCTTCCATAGTATTTCCATGCTACAGTTTTACCTTCTTCACCCACACCAGTTGCTCTACGTAAAAGGTTTAAGTTAAGTGCACTAATGTTAGCTCCATCAACGTTTACACTACCGTAATTTTTTGATGGGTCAAATAGATCTGCTGTATCTTGAGGAACATAGTTTTTCGTATTCTTATTATTATTTTTTAACCATTCCCCAACATGTTGCCAACCTGAACCGTTTGTAGTGAAGAGTACTAACTCACCTGGGTTAGCTGACTCACCATCAGCCATAACGATTGCTGGTTTTACAGCTTTCCCGTTATAAGTTGCTGAAATATCAAATTGAACACCGATATTTCCACCGTTGAATTCTGAAGAAATCGTAGTTTGTTTATTACCAGTGTCGATCCCTTCTTTACGGATTTCAGTCCATCTATTTTGTGGATCCGCAATTACTTTTGCTTCTTCTTTATTATTAAAAGCCTTTCTTGTTGTTGCATCACCAATAGAGTTGATATAACCATTTTTAGCGTTTGGATCGTAAGTCGCTTTTTCTTCGTCTGTAGCGCCTCGCGCTTCCAATCGTTTTTTATAAATTTCTGTTGCTTGGAATGGTTTTAAAGATTTAACTTTAATTTTAACAATATAACCAGGCATTACTTCTTTCGTATAAGTAGCACCCACTTGAAGGGCTAATTTGCCATCCGCTGTTGTTTCAGCACCAGTCCAGTTTGCTTTATCACCGAAGTCTAACCAAGAAACTTGTTTTAATAATTGTTCTGCTAAGATTTTTGGTGTAAAACCAGGTTTTTCTACTTTAGGAGTAGATGTTGCGTCTACAACGTCTTCTCCGACAGTGTCATCAGATGCAGGTGCAGCTTCACCTTCAGCAACTGCACGTCTTGAACGCGTACGTGGTTTGTTTTCTTCAGCTACTGTAGTTTCTTCTTTCTTTTCTGGAGCAGCAGTTGTTTCTTCTACTTTTTCAGGTGCGGCTGTTGTTTCTTCTTTCTTTTCAGGTGCGGCTGTTGTTTCTTCTTTCTTTTCAGCTGCTGCAGTTGTTTCTTCAGTTTTTTCTGCTGGAGTTACTTCTTCAGCTGCAGTTGTTGCTTCACCTTTTTCTACAGCAACTTCATAAACTGCTTTGTCGTCTTCGACCGTATCTTTCTTCTCTTCTGCAGGTTTCGCTGTTGTTTCTGCTGATGTTGCTTCAACAGTGTCCGCATGTACAATTGTTTGACCTTGTACAAACATAAATCCTAATGCTACAGCTACTGATGCTGTACCCATGCTTAATTTCTTGATGGCGTAACGTGTTACTTTAGAACCATTTTTACGCTCATTCATTTGAATATTTTTTGAACTAAACATCTTCTACCTCATCTCTTATTTATTATTTTCTACTTTGATAATTTGTGAATTTTCACAAAACAGGAACTTTTACAAAGCTTATCCAACTAAGTATATTACCATATCCAACAATATTTTCAAACTATTTCTAACCGAGTTTCTTTACAATCAGGTTACATTTTACTTGTGAATTAATTACTCAAAATCCCAACAGTTCAAATGTGAATAAATTGCGAACGCAATATCCCCTTCCCGGTTATTCGGGAAGGGGAAACTTTCATTAATATGCACAAATAAGTTATGCTTACTTTTCTATAGTTCCTTCCTCTTTTTAGAACGTAACTTACTTAATAAAATATGCAACATAATTAAGATTACAATTGCCGAACCTAATATCATCCACAATACAACTGGTACCTTTTTTATCGATTCTAAAGTTTTATCTATAAAGTTTTTCGTAGTTTCAGACGCTCCTTCGTTCGCCACAATCGTTGATTCTTTTTCACCAGAATCAGCTTCTTCAAACTTAACCATATAATTTGTTTCATACAGTGTTCCGAAAGGGGTAGAAATTGTAAGATTATCTCCGCTTAAACTCGTTTGGGGTTCTTTACCTTTCTCAACAAATATATTAATCGGTTCATTAATTTTAACTTTCTTTCCGTGAATAGTTTGAACTCCAGCATTATAAACCGTCTTTTGTTCAAATGTTTTAAGAACATATTTTAAAATCGCATTCCCAAATTTATGACGATTAAATTCACCTTGTGCACTTGGCCAAGAACCAACCGCCAGCACTACCTCAACTAATTCAACACCATCTTTTTGATAACTAACAATATAATTGTAACCTGCTGTATCACTAGAACCTGTTTTTAATCCCGTAACTCCCGGTACACCAAATATATCTCCTTCAACAGAGTGATTTGTGTTTTTTAAAGTTTGTGCATACGGTGTCCCTTCCATCACTGTGACAGTATTTTGTTTGGTAATTTCTGTAATTTCTGGATGGGCTTTTAGTAAGGCAATAGATAATTTCGCTAAATCTCTGGCAGTAGTTTGATTTGGAGCCGTTAAAGAATACTTTTTAGGACTATAATATCCTGCATAATCCCTGGATAAGGCTCCTGATGGTCCAGTAAAAGTCGTGTTTGTCATCCCAAGTTCTTTTGCTTTGGCATTCATTGAATCGATGAATCCATCAGCATTATTATTTAAAAAATTAGCAAGCATCGTTGTCGCTACATTTGAAGAATGAATCAACGACATTTTCACTAATTCTATAACAGGATAATCTACCCCAGTTATTATTGGGGTATTACTTAATATTGATATTCCTGAAATTGCTTGATCACTAGCAGTTGCTTGTATTTTATCTGTCAGACTAATCTTTCCCGATTTAACCGCATCATAAACAATGAAAATTGTCATCAATTTAGTTAAACTTGCTGGATCAAGTTCCAAGTCTGGATTCTCTTGCCAAAGAATCTCACCATTTGAGACACTTGCTACTATCGAAGCTTTGGGCATATCTGCAATCGAAACATCATATCCTTCTGCTTGAATAATCTGCGAAATAGAATCCTGCGCAAACACTTTAATATTTGCTGTAAGTACTGTGACGATTAAAATCCACACAAAAAAAATTTTATTTAATATCTTCATTTTATCCCTACTCTCTAGTATCATCATATTAAAATATCAAATCCATAGCAAGTTAATCCATATTAAAAAATCTTTACATTTCTTCGAAAAATGACTACTCTTAGAACTAGAGGTGACAACATGAGACATTTAACCAGAAGTGCCGTCTTTCTCTTCTTTACAAAAGGAAAAAAGGTACTCCTCCAAAAACGAATGAATACAGGATTTATGGACGGCTATTATGACGCAACTGTCAGCGGCCATATCGAAGCCAATGAATCTATTACACAAGCTGCCCTACGTGAAACACGTGAAGAAATCGGCCTCGAAATCCCTTCAAGCGCCCTTTCCTTTTACACGACGCTTCATATGCATTTTGACGAACATGATTATTTCTATTTTTATTTCCAAGTAGACGTTGAAAAACTTCCTCACTTTGACATTCATAACGGCGAACCAGAGAAGATTGAAGAATTCAAATGGTTCCCTTTAGCGAAACTCCCTAAGAAGATTTCAGATTTTAATAAAGCTGCTCTCGAGAACCTTCAAACAGGTAATCCCCTTTCTGAATTCGGTTGGCCTCTCACTCCTGAAAAATGTGCTTGGGCCTATCACTCACAAAAGATGATGGATTACCACGATAACGAATGGGGTGTCCCTTGCCATGATGATCAAGCACTCTTCGAACGATTGACCTTGGAAACGATGCAAGCAGGCCTTAGC
>CALCML010000092.1 GCA_937967765.1 uncultured Carnobacterium sp. | reverse complement strand
AGTGCTAACCACATTTATAATTTAACACATTGGTCAAATTAAGTCAATATAAAAACACTAGGACTTTGGACCGATTTTTGTAATGAAATTTTCTAGTACTGAAGATGTATAATGCTTATTAAATCAACATTCCTAACATTATATGATAAATCCTAATTTAGTTTCGTCATAAAATTTTTCGTTAATATGAAGGTCAAACGTCAAAGAATAAAATAACTAAAAATTTCCTTTGAAAGGAAAAACAAAAATTTCACATTTCTTTGCAAATTTTCACCATTTCCATTATAATTTCATAAATAAAAAGAATAAAAAAGGAAAGGATTTATTATGAAATCATTCAAAAAATTAGTAGTCCTAATTTCTTTAGCGTTTTTAACAGCAATTTTCGCTTCTAATTTTACTACTGCATATGCAGATAGTACGACTCAAGTGAATATCACGAATGTTGACATTGCTTCACTTTCTAATTTTGAAAAAGAATTAATTATTTCTGGGAAACCAACAGGAGTTGTTAACTCTACTACTACTGTAAAATTAGCTTACAAAAAAGTGGGATGTCCAGTTGATAAACCGTCTCTTCCTAACACTGGAACATCAACAGGTTTAGTGACTCTTGGTGCTGGAATCCTTGTGTTAGGCGCAGCCTATGCTTTATTAAAATCAAATAAAGGTAAAAAGTTAGTTACTATTTTATTTGTAATTGGAGCTGGTAGCATCCTTGTTGGATCTGTAGACGCTTCGCAAGTAACCTTAAACGGTGAAACTAAAGTAGTCTCTATTTCGCAATTAGAAGAAATTACTGTAGATGAAATTGACTGTTATGAATATGTTGGATATATCATTGTTAGAGGTGATGAAACAACAACGGTTACTACTGAAAGTGGAACTACTAAAGTAACAACAACTGAAACACCTACAACAGAGACACCTACTACTGAAGGTCCAACAACTGGTGAAACAACCACTGAGGAAACTACAGAAGAAACAACTGAGGAAGAACAAACAGAATCTGAAGAGGAAGTAACTATTAAACCAGGTACTCCTTCTCCAGCATAATGATTCAATTTAAAAAGAGGTAGATTTAATATCTACCTCTTTTAATTTACTTCATTCATATAAATAGTTTCATAAAACGTAATTAATTCCTTCAATGCGTTCGTAAGTTCATCTTCAATTTTATCTTTGGTATTTTCAAGAAATACTGGTCTTCTTAAAATGACTTTACGGATTTCTCCTTCTTTGACAGCTCTTATTAGTTCATCTCTATTAGATACGTTTCCTTCATAAGTGATTGCGTTCTTTTGAAAATCGGATGCTACATATAAAATGTTACGATTAGGTTCACACTCTAATACTTTATTTTGCAACCGCACAGAGTGTTCATTCTTTTTACGTTCGATAAAACTCAATTCTACATATACGCCCAATTTATCGTCATTATAAAACAACCGTAATGCAAAGGATGGATTTCCTTCATCTTGCCCCTCTTCGATAAAGTATCTCCAAAAAGCGGGTCTTGCCACTTGTGCTTGATTCATCCATTGACTAACTCGGTCCATGCGAAATGACTTGAAGTTCTTCTGAAACGCTTCTGTTAACTTCGTAAATTCCTTTCTTGCATCTTGGCCAGCGCTCTTCAGTTGTTCCATTTCTTCTGCGACTTCTGGATATTTTACTGGATTCTTGTATTTCACCTTGTCATAACGGAAAAATTGTTTCATTTTTTTAATTAAAATCATTATTTTCCTCCTAAATTTGCCGTCTAATCCTTCAATCGCATAATACACTACTTTTCTCTTCATAAAAAAACAAGGATGAACACTTGTCTCATCCTTGATTCAATAAATCATTATTTAGTTGCACGACGTACGTATGTACCTTCTGCAGTGTTAACTTCTAAGTATTCTCCTGCTTCGATGAAGTCTGGAACGTTAACTACTAAACCTGTTTCCATTGTTGCTGGTTTACCAGAACCTGTAACTGTAGCACCTTTAATTGATGGTTGAGTTTCAGTAACTTGCAGTACAACTGTTGATGGTAATGAAACCCCAATTACTTCTGAACCGTAGAATTGGATTTTAACTTCCATGTTTTCTAGGATGTATTTTAATTCTTGTTCGATTGTTTCTTCAGGAATTTCGTATTGTTCGTATGTTTCTAAGTCCATGAATACTCCAACGCCATCTTGGCTGTATAAGTATTGAACATCTTTTGTATCGATGTGTGCACGTTCTACTTTTTCATCAGGACGCATTGTTGTATCTACTGTTGAACCGTTACGAACGTCACGGATTTTCATACGCATTACAGTGTTCCCTTTACCTGGTTTGTGGTGGCTGATTTCCAACACTTTAATTAATTTTCCATCAAGAATGAATGTCATTCCAGCTTTTA
Organism: uncultured Carnobacterium sp.; assembly: GCA_937967765.1. Taxonomy (GTDB): domain Bacteria; phylum Bacillota; class Bacilli; order Lactobacillales; family Aerococcaceae; genus Granulicatella. The sequence continues at coordinate 1,429 of CALCML010000092.1, read as the reverse complement.
AATCACTTACGTTAATCATTTTCTGACTCCTTTTGTTAAATTTTACTTTCTATTTATACCATATTTTTATTGAAAATGCACTCTTTTCAGCATGTTTTTCAAAATTATAAGATTCCAACGCGTTTAAAAATTAAATCTACATTCTTAATATGATAGTGATAATCAAACGCATCATCTAAATCTTCTTTACTTAAAGTAGCTGTAATTTCTGGTTGTTCTTCTAAAACAGCACGGAATGGGAGTTTTTCGTCCCAAGCTTTAGCCGTACATGGTTGTACTAAATCATAAGCTTTTTCACGACTCATGCCCTTGTCAATCAGTTTCAATAACACTCGTTGGCTGTAGATTAAGCCAAAAGTGGCATCCATATTGCGTAACATGTTTTCTGGGAACACCGTCAAGTTTTTAACGATATTACCGAAACGACGAAGCATATAGTTCAGTAAAATCGTGCTATCTGGAATAATGATGCGTTCAGCTGAAGAATGTGAAATATCACGTTCATGCCATAGGTTTACGTTCTCATACGCTGTAACCATATGCCCTCTGATGACACGAGCAAGACCCGCCATGTTTTCAGAACCAATTGGATTGCGCTTATGAGGCATTGCTGAAGATCCCTTTTGACCTTTTGCAAAGAACTCTTCTACTTCACGTGTTTCTGATTTTTGAAGTCCGCGGATTTCTGTCGCGAATTTTTCAATACTTGTCGCAATTAAAGCAATTGTAGAAATATAATCTGCATGCAAGTCACGAGACAAGATCTGTGTCGAGATTTCTTGAGGACGAATTCCAAGTTTTTTGCACACATATGCTTCTACTTCTGGGGAAATATTCGCAAAAGTTCCAACAGCTCCACTAATCTTACCAGCTTCAACACCTTGTGCTGCGCGTTCGAAACGTTCGATATTGCGTTTCATCTCTGAATACCATAAAGCTAACTTCAAACCGAAAGTCGTTGGTTCAGCATGAACTCCATGTGTTCTTCCCATGCAAACTGTATCTTTATACGCTAATGCTTTTTCTTTAATGATTTCTAGGAAGTCTGCTAAGTCTTTACGTAAAATGTCATTAGCTTGTTTTAATTGATAGCCGTACGCTGTATCCACTACGTCCGTACTTGTTAGGCCATAGTGAACCCATTTCTTTTCTTCTCCAAGACTTTCAGAAACACATCTTGTAAAAGCAACAACATCATGTCTTGTTTCTTCTTCGATTTCTAAAATACGTTCAACTGTGAATTTCGCATTTTTACGAATCTTTTCTACGTCTTCTTTAGGGATTTCTCCTAATTGCGCCCAAGCTTCATCAGCTAAGATTTCGACTTCAAGCCAACAATTATAACGATTTTCATCAGACCAAATTTTCGCCATCTCTGGACGTGTGTAACGTGTAATCATGATTTCCTCCTAATACAACTCCATAGTAA
>CALCML010000091.1 GCA_937967765.1 uncultured Carnobacterium sp. | reverse complement strand
CATTGGATTTCAATTGCACTGAATGTGTGCACAGATGATGCACTCATTAAAGAGTGTATCCATACTAGCTACAAATGTGTCACGAAGAAAGACAATTCTTTACTTTCAACGAGAGATTCGCTATAATTTTCAACATAGCGTTTTAGCAAAAAGGAGATTTTTTTATGGTAAATATTGCAATTGTAGGAGCGACAGGTGTCGTTGGAACAAAAATGATTGAACGTTTAGAAGAAAGTAACTTACAAGTAGACCACTTATATCTACTTGCTTCAGCGCGTTCAGCAGGGAAAGTACTACAGTTTAGAGGAAAAGATTATGTAGTCGAAGAATTAACGGAAGACTCCTTCAAGCGTGATATTGATTACGCCATCTTCTCAGCAGGGGGCGGCACTTCATTGAAATTCGCGCCAATCGCAGAACGTGACGGCGTGATTGTTATCGACAACTCAAGCGCATGGAGAATGGATCCAGAGATTGATTTAGTCGTGCCAGAATGTAACGCACCAACATTAGAACGTAAGATTATCGCAAATCCAAACTGCTCAACTATCCAATCTGTTGTGCCATTACGTCCATTGCATGATGCATTTGGATTAAAACGTGTGGCGTATACAACTTACCAAGCTGTTTCAGGTTCTGGACAAGCAGGGATTAACGATTTAAGAAACGGTGAAAAAGGGGAAGCTCCAACAAACTACCCACACCCAATTTACAATAATGTATTGCCACATATCGATGTATTTTTAGAAAACGGCTATACAAAAGAAGAAATGAAAATGATTCAAGAAACTCGCAAGATTCTAGGCTTATCAGATGATGTAGCCATCACTGCTACTTGTGTACGTGTGCCTGTTTATAACTCACACTCTGTAGAAATCAATGTGACTTTCGAAAAAGATACAACTCCTGAAGAAATTCGTGCGATTTTAGAAAAAGCACCAGGCGTAATCGTATTAGATAAACCTGAGGAAAATGTATATCCAACACCATTACAAGCAACTGGACATGATGAAGTGTATGTGGGACGTATTCGCCGCGACATCTCTCAACCTAACAGCTTCCACATTTGGTGTGTGGGCGATAATATCCGTAAAGGTGCAGCAAGCAATGCCATCCAAATTGCGGAGTACATCGAAGAACACGGATTACGTAAATAATGAAATAGAAGATTTAACGGAGCGTAGGAAGTTAATTCCTACGCTCCGTTTTTAACATTTAATGTTATCCCACGTTATGGCTATTATAGAATTCGTAAGATTTTTCGTAATCAACTTTCTAATAAGAAAGAGTTGCCCTGTTTTCTAATAATTATTGGCTCCACTAAACCCAACTGTGGGAAAAAATAGTTTTGTATCATTAATGATACATCTTTAGGAAATTAAAAGTGAGTGTAACATTTTTGTTACGTAACATAATTGTTACACCTTAAAAAATCAAAAGGAGGAAGCAAGTTTTTCCGCTTTTGAAGAGGGTAAAATGTGATACAATAAAAGTACTATGGATGTAAAAGGAAGTACGCGTGTGAACAAGTTAAAACCTTATTTAAAGCCGTATCTGAAAGAGACGATATTGGCACCATTATTCAAATTATTCGAAGCGATTCTGGAGTTGTTTGTTCCGCTCATTATGGCGGTCATTATCGATAAAGGGATTGGAAACCAAGACACAGCCTTGATTCTTCATCAAGGGGCCATCCTGATTAGCCTAGGGGTTTTAGGCGTTGTTGTGTCGATTACCGCTCAGTATTTTGCGGCAAAGGCGGCAACTGGATTTACCGCTGATGTAAGACAGGCGCTCTTTTCAAAAATTCAATACTTTAGTTTCTCGCAACTCGATGCGCTAGGAAATGACACTTTACTGACACGCTTGACGAGTGATATCAATCTCGTGCAAAGCGGGTTAAATATCGCGCTTCGTCTATTGCTTCGTTCACCGTTTATCGTCGGGGGAGCGATTGTGATGGCATTTGTCGTGAGTGTAGAAATGGCATGGACGTTTGCAATCACAGTTCCAATCTTAGCAGTCGT
>CALCML010000090.1 GCA_937967765.1 uncultured Carnobacterium sp. | reverse complement strand
CTAGTATTGAGCCGATTGAAACAACTCTGGTGCAGTTAGATTTTGAAGATATGCCAGAGGATAAGACGAGTGATTTTCACCGTTCGCCTCGATTCATTTTACGTGAGCCAGATGATGTGGTGAGCATCTTAGCGCCACCAACTGAAGATAATATGCAGAAGCAATCGCTATTAAAATTAATTATCATGCCGCTTGCGATGATTGGGCTTACGGTGGCAACGCATTTTCTTACAGGAAATGGCGGAATGATGATAATGATGATGGGGATGTCGGTCATTACTTTAATCACCTCAGTCCACAGTTTCTTCTCAGACAAAAAACAAAATAAACGTCTGAAAGCGAAAAAGATGGAGAACTATAAAGCGTATTTAGATGAAAAATATAAAGAGCTTTATGATTTATCTAAAGAGCAGGAAGAAGCGTTGAATTATCACTATCCATCTGTTGACACTGTAATGGAAATGGCGAAGGTGACGGATAGACGTCTCTATGAAAAGACGCCTCATCACTTTGACTTTTTAACGTACCGTCTAGGAACAGGGAAAATCATTCCAAGTTTTAAAGTGGATTATAAAAAATCTGAGTTGACAGAATACAATGAAGCCATCAGTGACCAAGTAACGGAGTTAGTGGCGCATTACCAATACTTGGAAAATCTACCTATTACGAATGATTTATTATCAGCCCCAACAGGATATATCGGCTCTCGTCGAACAGTCATCGAGCAAGTTCAACAAGCGATTATTCAGTTGGCTACTTTCCATAGTTACCATGATGTGCAATTTGTTCCAGTGTTTCGTGAAGAAGAGCTACCATTGTGGGAATGGAGTCGTTGGTTACCGCATATGAAACTTCAGCAGTTTAATTGTCGTAGTTTTGTGTACCATCAACGTAGTCGCGATCAATTGTTAACGTCTCTCTATCAAATGATCAAAGAACGCAAACAAGCTGCCGAACAAGCAGGAACTAATAAACAGCTAACTTTTACTCCTCATTATGTATTTGTGATTACGGATTTATCTCTAATGCTAGATCATAATATTATGGAGTTTATCAATGAAGATTTGTCGCATCTTGGAATTAGCTATCTTTTTGTAGAAGATGTGATTGAAAGCCTACCAGAACACGTAAATACTGTTGTGGATTTCAAAGGAAATCGTCAAGGAACATTACGCCTCCATAATGGTGAATATATGGATAAACCGTTTGTGACATTTGAGAAGTTATCCACTGAAGCCAAAGAACAATTCGCAAGAGACTTGGCTCAAGTGACGCATGTTCAAACATTACGAAACGCGATTCCAGATAGTGTCACATTCTTAGAGATGTATGGTGTAGATTCTGTAGAAGCATTAGATATGAACCATCGTTGGGCAACAAATGATACGTATCAAACAATGGCAGTACCATTAGGGCTACGTGGCCGTGATGAATTATTAATGTTGAATTTACATGAAAAAGCGCATGGACCTCACGGACTAATGGCAGGGACAACAGGATCAGGGAAATCTGAAACCTTACAGTCGTATATTGCTTCATTAGCGGTGAATTTTCATCCATATGAAGTGGCGTTTCTCTTAATTGACTACAAAGGTGGGGGGATGGCGAACCTATTTGCGGACTTACCGCACTTAGTTGGAGCTATCACCAACTTAGATGTGGCGCAAGCCAATCGCGCCTTAGTGTCTATTCAAGCAGAATTGAAGAAACGTCAACGATTATTTGCAGAATATGATGTAAACCACATTAATCAGTACATGAAATTATTTAAAGAGGGTGTAGCCACTGAGCCAATGCCTCATTTATTCTTGATTTCGGATGAGTTCGCAGAGTTGAAAACGAACCAACCTGACTTCATGAAAGAGTTAGTATCTGCAGCACGTATCGGACGTTCGCTCGGAATTCACTTAATCTTAGCGACTCAAAAGCCAAGCGGAGTTGTGGATGACCAGATCTGGTCTAACTCGAAGTTTAAGATTGCGTTGAAAGTACAAGATGTGGCCGATTCGCGTGAAATTATTAAAACACCAGATGCTGCAGAAATTACGCAGACAGGTCGTGGATACTTACAAGTTGGGAATAATGAAATCTATGAATTATTCCAGAGCGCTTGGAGTGGAGCCGATTATGAACCAGAAGCGGTACGTTCTACACACCGAGATACGACAGTGTATGCCATTAAAGATAATGGACAGTATGAAGCGATCAATAAAGACTTAAGTGGATTAGATGATAGCGGCAATCAGAAACGATTGCCAACGCAATTGGATGCGGTCGTTCAAGAAGCGAAGCGTGTATTCGAATCGCTACATCTTCCGAAGGTCGCAAGTCCGTGGCTTCCACCGTTAAAAGAGAGAATTGCAGCAGAAGATATCCAAGATATTCAATTTAAACATTATTGGGGTGAAAATAAACATCCTGAGTTTTTATTAGGATATCAAGATATTCCGGAACAACAAGCGCAATTACCACTGACAGTTGACTTCAACGATTGTGGTCATATTCTGGTTGTTGGAAGCTCAGGGTATGGGAAGTCTACCTTTATCCAAAATGCATTGATTGATGTAATGCGTAAAACAACGCCAGAGCAATCGCATATCTATTTATATGACTTTGGAACGAGTGGATTAATTTCTTTAGTGGATTTTCCACATGTGGCGGACTACTTTACAGCAGATGATAATGAGAAAGTGATGAAGTCATTACGACGTCTTCAAAAAGAAGTGAAGGTACGAAAGGCAGCTCTTAGTGAGGCGCGCTCAAGTAATATGCAACAATACAACAGAGACGCCGTAACACCATTCCCTTCACTATTTATTGCAATCGATAGTTTTGATGGAGTGAGTGATGCTACTTTCAGTGAAGCGTTTAACGAAACCGTTAATATTTTAGCGCGTGAGGGGGCCTCTCTAGGAATTTACCTCATCACAACGATGTCTCGTTTCAATGCCATGCGTGTACAATTACAAGCAAACTTTAAAACAAAAATTGCGCTCTACTTATTCGAACAGAGTGATGTTACAAGTATTGTTGGTCGTACAAGCCAAGTACTTTTAGATATCCGTGGTCGCGGATTAATGAAGCAAGACACAGTCGTTTCATTCCAAGTGTGTGTACCGTATACTTCTGAAGATAATTCATCAATGATTCAGCAAGTGAAAGCAGAAGCGCAAGAAATGTCTCGTTATTGGACAGGTGTATTACCACAACCAATTCCGATGTTGCCAGAAGTGGTGACACCAGAAATGGTGGAAGCTCAAGTAGACCAATCAGAACGAAACCATCAAGTATTACTCGGGTTAACGAGAGAAATGGTCGAAGTGGCTGCATTTACATTAGATAAAGCCATCTCGTTAGTTAGTGATAATGTTCGAAGTGTTACTCAGTTCTACAAAGTATTAGCTTACCAGTTGAAACAATATACGGCCCATGTTCAAGTGGTGATTGTGGACCCATTAGGATTAGTACCATTAGATCAATTTAAGGAAGCGCATCGTTTCAGCGACACACTGAGTGCTAAAGATGGAATGAATATCATCTTAGACAACTTGAAGGAACGTATGACGCAACCTGGTGAATATACGCAATCACTCATTATCATTCCGGACATCCAAATCCTTGGACAAAGTCTCAACATTACAGAAAATCAGTTCAAAGAGCTTCTGTTAGAAGGACCTAAGTACGGTATTACGCCAGTATTTGTAGGGAACTATAAAGACTTAATGACGAATTACTCTACACTTGTAACCTTACACAGACAATTGGCGACACAGGTGTTCATGGGAATGCGTATCAGCGACCAAGAATATGTTCGCTTCCCGTATATCTCAAATGAAAAATCTCCACGTCCAAACGAAGGTTATATTGTTGATGCAGAAGGTTACGAATTTGTACAATTAATGAGTATAGAAGAATAGAGGAGGCGGAAGGATGAAGAAGGTATTAAAGTTAGTTGCTATTTTGTTTAGTACATTTCTAATTGTTGGGTGTTCAAAACCTAAGATTACGAAAGAGCAACAAGATAATATAGCAACTCGTATCTATAGAAATTATGATATCCAAGAAATCGAGTTCTTAAGTTTTACAAAAAATGAGAGTACAGGAAGTTACATTCTTAATGTCAAAATAAATGATGATGAAAATAAAGAAATTTCGATGTTAATTAGTAATCAAAATTTTCTGAATGAAAAAGAAGGAGAACTATTATTAGGTCCAATAGAGGAATTTAAAGAAATAAAGCGGGAAAAAGTACTTGAAGGAGATATTTCGTTATCCAAAATTAAGATTAAATATATAGGTGGAAGATAATGTTAACAGATGAAAAAAATAAATCTATTTCTGATCAGGTATATCAGTTAGACTCATTTAGAAAGGACTACACGGGGAGACTAAAAGAAAACTCTATTCAACCTTATGATTTATCTAACCCTCAATTGGGTAGTTTCAAAATATTAAAAGTCGAAGACAACCAAGAAAATGGGATGCAAGCGATGGCGGTTGCTCCCATTGGGGCTGATGGACAACCAGATTTTTCTCAAATAACAATCACGTATGCGGGGACTAATGCTGAGGATCGCAGAGATACAACAACTGATGTACAGATGATAGGTTATGGTAATACAGACAGAATGGCTTATGTAGATTCAAATAATAGAGGAAAAGTAGTTGAATCGCAAGCGGTCTCTGCTCTTCGTTTTGCAGAAGAGGTTCGTAAGCAATACCGTAATGCACAAATTACAACAACAGGGCATTCATTGGGAGAATCTCTTGCAATGTTTGTTGCATTAAAAAATGGATGGGACAATATGGGTTCTCATGGTCCGGATATTCATAATATGATAACTCCTGAAGAACTTGCGTATATGAGAGCTCATCCTGAACAATTCAAGAACTACCGAGGTAATTATGATTATATCGGTGGGATTACGGGGAATGCAACGGTTACCGGGATACATCTGGACTATGGATTTGCACCGTATACACATGATTTAACATATTTGAAATTCAACCAGCTGCAGCAGCTTATCCATGGTAATGGAGATGTTGTAAGGGAGACTGCAAAGAAAGATATTGACATAGATGGAGATGGAACGGTCGATTTTCATGTTAAAGGAATAGATCCTAAACCCAGGGATTTGCTAAGTGCGGATGAAAACTGGATTAGTAGTGGAGATAAGATTCAAGTAAATCCAGAATTATTACGTATTCTAAAAACAAATATAACCAATCGGCTAGAAGATATGGCCTATATTGTGAAGATTTTAGAGGCAAGTAGAAATAAAAACGATAAGATAGGAGAAAATTTTAACGAACGAAAAGAAGAAATTTCCGAATCTATTAAATCAGTTTTTAAAGAAGCTGGGCTTCCATATGTATTGTTTAAACTTCATGATACAGTTGGAGTTATAATGAAAAATCGTCAAATTTTGAATGATGCTACGTACACAGCAAAACTTGATAACACGAGGTTCTATTCTACTCAAGAAGCTCTTGTAAACGGCTTGCCAATTCAGTATGGACGATACAATACAGATTTGTACAGGTTGAAGTTATCTTGTGGGGAGTTGTCGAAGAAAATTCATCATGAGAGAATTGAGGGAGTTTCCTCTATCGCAGGTGATAGCACGCCAACTTTGATGAAATCCTGGGAAGTCATAGAAGAAGAAACTCAAAAATTACTTAAAGATAGTGTAACAATCTTTGAAGGGGAAGGCCTTCGCGAAGGGAAGCTCGATGGAATCAGGGAATCATTAACGGTTGTGTTAGAAGTTATTGCCAAGAATACCACAGAAATCACAGCAGAAATTATGAATATAATTGATTTCATCAATGGTGTAGCAGAGAATTTTGAACAAATTGATGCTTGGTTAGGCCAACATCTAGAAGAGGGAACTGTTTCTCCTAGATTAGGAATAGGAGAAACAGTTCCGGCTAACTATAAGGCATATCTTGAGCGAGATGGAATTTTTGATGATGTAAAAGATGTGCTCCAAGCTTTTGATAAACAAGTAGAAAAGCGCAGTTCAGAATATGCGAAGAAAGTTGAAAATGCATATAGTAATTCACTAAATAAACTTGTAAGTGGACTCCAAGCGATTATGTCAGAAAAGAGTAGATTGAAGGAATTAGTGGCTAAGATTAGTTCTGATTTCAACGAGAGTGTATTTGTTCGAGAAATTAAAGATAATTACAATCTGTTAGGCGATTTGACTGTAAAACCAAGTGTTTCTCCTGAGACTTACTGGGGAAAATTAGAACAATTGTATCCAGCTAGAGCAAAAGAGAGTGTTCAAGGACTGCAATCACATATTATTCCTGCGATGGAGCGTATTGAACATGTTATCTGGCAAATTCGAGATGTTAATAATTCGATGGTGCTTCTTGAACCTCAATTAAAACCCATTATTGAAGAGGGTGTTTACCGTGCCTTTGATTTGGATGAGATTGTGAAAGGTCAGAATCTGGTGGCTGCTATCGCGAATCGACTTAGACAAGAGTTAAATCACGTGATTCAAGTGATGGAGGCAGAGGGAATGCAAGCTAGCGCGATCTCGACATTGAAAGCGAAACTTTCCCAAACACATCAGCTGATTAGATACTATGTACGATTTGTAAATGATTGTTTCGGTGATAATGAATATAGTGACTATGTTGCTTCAAGCGCAGGTCCAAATACCGAAGCTACTTTTACTTTAAATTAGCAAGACCACAAGGAAGGAATTAAGCGATTTGTTTAATTCCTTCTTTTTTTATAACTTATCAAGCGCTGAGTAGATTATTGAATTTATGCCATAACGAGAGATCTTTATTGGTTTTGGAATGAACCAAAAATGCAAATGTATCATTTTTGGTACAAAAATTTTAATTAAAAACTTTTTAAGATAAATTATTTTTTATAGAGATTAATTAAGGGGCAAAAAGCGGTAGTCTTATTAAGTATATGATTAAACCAAATCAGCCAATTGAGAAAAAGCTATATTATTACGATTCACAACAAATATTTGGATGCAATCCCGTAATTATCTAGTAAATTCAAGAGTTAAGACTCTTTCGATGAATTATTTTTGTGTATTTTGAGAATTAAAACGGGGAATACGGATGAATTAGTGAATGTGCTTATGCTATAATAAAGACAATTATGCAAAGTAATAATAAAAAAGTTTGTTATATTCAGGGAGGTTTAAAAATGTCAGAAGCTAAAATGTTACCTTTAGGGAGTGTAGTTATTCTAAAAGGGAATGTCAAGAAAATGATGATTATTGCTAGGTTAATTGCATTGCCTGTAAAAGGACAAGTGTATCGTTTCGATTATGGTGCTTGCCTTTATCCAGAAGGAATGGTTGGAGATAGCTTAATCTATTTCAATCATGAAGATATCTTTAAAGTAGTTCAAGAAGGATACACAGATGATGATAATGAAATCATGTTAGAGAATATCGAAGCAATGTTGCAGCAAACAGATATTCCAAAAGGGAATGTTTCAGAATTAAAAGAATCTAACGGCATTGGAGGATAATTTATGGGGAAAATTGACTACCGCGAAATTGAGGACCTTCAAGGCAAAGTCAGCTCCCATTATAATAGTATTTCCGAAGCTACCGCAACGATAAGTTCGATTGATGCAAAGTTGGCAAAACTCCGTTCAGCAAAACAATCCGTTGGAAACATCCGAAGCGAAATCCACGAGATTAAGATTTCTGTGATGGGTAAAGATGACCAACCAGAATGGAAAGGCCAGCAAAAGGAAAACTTTGGGCATCAATGGGAGGGGTTCGGGCAGGATTTTAACGCTTGCCAACGAGAACTAGATGCGTTTCACGATGCAATTTGTGATGAGATTACACGTCTAGAAAATCAAAAGTTAGACCAACAGAGCTTCATTGGTTGGTGCCAAACGCAAATTAACAATCTTGGGAATTTCATTGAAAAGTTATTAAATTAAGGGAGGAGAAATATGTACGGAACGATTCAATTATCAGAAGTTATTTTTGGAATGCATATTCTATCTCTTTCTAATTCAAAAAATAGCTTAGTGAGTGTAAATAAACCAAACCTACAAAAAACATCCAAATCTGCCGTTCTGGATCTTTATCAGGAGCAATTTGAAGAATTATATCAATTAGTAGTGAACTATAATGCGCTGTTAGAGAAAGATATTGCTCAGTTGGAGGAAACAGGACAAGAGCTTAAACGGACAGACAAAGGACTAGGACATGTTTTGTCTGGACTCACTCTGCTAGGAGGACGATAAATGAGTTATTACGTAAAATTTAACGACATTACCTCCATGCAGGGCCAAACGAATCAAACCATCCAACAATGGGGCCATGCGTTGGATGTGCTACAAGAGTCCATTGCCTCCCTCGCAAACCAGAGTGAGCTTCAAGGGGAAGCGATGACGAGTGCGAAGAGCTATATGACAGAAGTTCATGGAACATTCATACAGACGCTGACGCTGTTAATGAATGAATATATCGCAAGTTTCTTACTGTATAAAGATGGCTACTATCAAATCGATACGCATAACCATGCGGAATTGCCGGAAGATGTCTATAAGGGGCTATACTCAGACCTAGGAAAGTCTAAGCAACGATTCGAACAACAGTTGGAACAGTTAACAACTGCTAAGCTCAGAGTCGCAGGGTTAGTGAATTACCAAGGAACTAGTCATACAAAGACGAAATTCACGTATGAGAAGCTGATGAAAGATATCAAGCATCTAGACGAATCCATTACGCAATATGAAGAGATGCATGCTCGCCAAGATTTGCAGGCGTTTAAGGAATTGCTAGCAGCGACAAAGAGTTTATTAGCGGAGCATTCAAGTAGAGCCCGCAGTATGGGAAGTTATCAAGTAGGAGACTTTCGTCAGTTGCCGTCGATGAATCGATTCATGTTGGCTGCGCAACAATCTGCAATCTATTTGAACGATCATATGCCACAGATTCAAGAGGCGGGAGATCGGGAACAATTGCGTGTAGAATCAATCTACGCAGAAGAACGAGGCAAGCAAGGAGCTATGAATCTTGTTTTTAGCGTTTTAACGATCGTTGCGAGTGCTAGTGCTCTAGTAATATCGGGTGGGACTATGTGGCCCATTGTGGTATCAGCTTTCAAGCATGCAGCACTAGCTACACTCATGTTTGGAGCCGCGAAATCTGTTGAAGCTGGACAGAATATTTATTATGGATTGTCTGGCGACGGAAAATCCTTTGCGATGAATCCGATTCGAGATACAATTTTTTTAGGCAAAGGTGAAATATACAACACTGTTGAGAGTGTTTTAACTCTTACAACAGGGGCATACTTACCAATTGCCCAGACAAAAAGTATTGCCCAAGGGTTATGGCAGTTTGCATGGGGGTATGTCGGAGGGTTAGCAACTGGTCAAGCTGCCTACCATGGTACAAAGCTTCTCGGTGGAAGCGAAGAAACCGCACAGCTGATGAACCTATTCGGGAACTTAGTGGGTGGTGCGTATACAGCCTATAAAGCAGCCAGCAAGTTTAGTCTCAATAAGGTGAAAAATAACGTATCTGAACCAAATTTTGCTAACTATAAAGAGTTTTTAACTAAAAAGATTGATGCGTTCAAGACAAATCTAAAAGATGTCGAAACGAAAATAACCGTTGAGACTCGTAATGCATCAGGCGAAATTCAACGTATCCAATTAAAAGCCGTCGGTATAGATGAAACTGGAAATATTCGCATTCAAGATTATACA
>CALCML010000089.1 GCA_937967765.1 uncultured Carnobacterium sp. | reverse complement strand
CCGTAGAGTCAGTTTGAAGCTTGGTAGGAATTGAGACGTAAGGCTCAATCCGATGCCCCATTACCGCTACTATGAAGATATCCGTAAAGAATTGAAGTTTAATCTCTTATTTACCCAAGCAGAACTGGCTGAACAATTGTGTTAACAGCTCGTCTTGAACAGTATCGCCTGTGATTTCGCCCAAGAGATCCCAAGCGTGGGTAAAATCGATCTGAATTAAATCAACAGGCATGCCCATATCGACCCCGTTCGCCACCTCTTGCAGCGCTTGTTCTGCTTTTTCAAGCAGCGCAATATGACGCGTGTTCGATAAGTACGTTGCGTCGCGCTCGTTCATTTGTCCTTGGAAGAAGTAATCAGCAATCTTTTCTTCCAATTGGTCGATGCCCTCTTTCTTCAGCATTGACGTTGTGACAATTTCGCTGTCTGTCGCGAATTCTTTGACCTTGTCCATGTCGATTTTCGTTGGTAGGTCTGTCTTGTTTAATAAAATAATGCGTTTGAAGTCTTTCATTTGTTCTAATAAGCGGAGGTCTTCGTCCATCAACTCTTCGCTTTGGTTTAAAATCAAGAGCACGAAATCCGCTTCGTTTAACGCTTTACGGCTTCGTTCCACCCCGATACGTTCAACAACGTCATCCGTTTCACGAATTCCGGCCGTATCAATCAGTTGGAGCGGCACGCCACGAACATTCACGTACTCTTCGATGGTGTCACGAGTCGTTCCAGCGATATCCGTTACGATGGCTTTTTCTTCGCGTAATAACACATTCAACAGACTCGATTTCCCTACGTTTGGGCGTCCAACGATGGCTGTCTTCAAGCCGTCACGCAAGATTTTCCCTTGGCTTGCGGTATTTAGCAATGCGCGAATACCTTGTGAGACCTGCTCCGTCTTCTCGCGCAACAGTTGCAAGGTCATTTCTTCCACATCGTCGTATTCGGGATAGTCGATATTCACTTCCACTTGCGCTAAAGTGTTTAAGATTTCTTGTCGTAAATTTTGAATTAACTTCGAGAGTTCTCCGTCGAGTTGGCGCATCGCCATTTGCATCGATTTATCTGTTTTCGCACGAATCAAATCCATCACGGCTTCCGCTTGCGACAAGTCGATGCGTCCATTCAAGAAGGCGCGTTTTGTAAATTCACCAGGCTCCGCCAGGCGTGCTCCCATGCGAAGAACGAGTTGTAAGATGCGGTTAATCGCCACAATCCCACCGTGACAGTTGATTTCCACAACATCCTCACGCGTAAACGTCTTTGGCGCGCGAAGCACCGTCACCATCACTTCATCAATGACTTCATCGTTCTTTGGATCCACGATATGCCCATAGTGAATCGTATGGCTTGGCTGTTCGTTTAATCGTTTGTCTTTCAATCGATACACTTCGTCGGCAATGCGAATCGCATCATCTCCACTAATACGAACAATCCCGATAGCCCCTTCGCCAGGCGCCGTTGAAATCGCCGCAATGGTATCAAATTCTGTCTGCATACTATCCCTCACTTCCGTTTCATTGCACAAAAAAAGTGCACACTCCACCCCTTCCTTTTCTAGGGTGGCTCGCACTTTGACTGCTAACCGATATTCTCAAAGAGATTATACACTATTTTCCTTAGAATTCATAGGCAGAAAGATAGATTGGATAAATTCCCAGCGTTTTTTATTTTCTTTGTAAAATTCTATACTTCTCGTTGCACTCTTTCTCAAAACAAGATACAATTTTCCTATGAATAAAAAGGAGGATTCCTATGACAGTAGAACATCCATTTAACAAAATCGTAGAAGGCATTGCAGTTTCTGATATTCGTCAATTCGACGCAGAAGTTTCTACAATTCCTGGCATTATCAAATTAACTCTTGGAGAACCAAACTTTGACACGCCTGAGCATATTAAAGAGGCGGCTATCCAAGCGATTAAAGACAACCATTCACACTACACACCAAACTCAGGGATTCCTGAATTACGACAAGCTGCGGCTGAGTATTACAACAAGAAATTTAATTTTAATTACACAGCAGACCAAGTCATCACAACAATCGGGGCAACGGAAGGGATTAACGCTAGCTTACAAGCCATCTTAAACCCTGGCGACACAGTGATTGTGCCAACACCAGTCTTCCCGCTATACTTGCCAATCACATTGGTGAACCAAGGGAACTTCATTACGGTCGACACAAGTAACGACGGCTTCGTTTTAACAGCCGACAAATTACGCGAAACCATCGAAGCAAACCCAGATAAAAACTTCAAAGCGGTCGTTCTTGTATACCCAAGTAACCCAACAGGCGTGACTTACTCTAAAGAACAATTAGAAGATTTAGCCGAAGTGATTAAAGAGCACCAACTATGGGCACTTTGCGATGAAGTCTACGCAGAATTAACATACGACAAGACTCACTACTCTCTTGCAACCATCTTACCAGATCAAACGATTGTCATCACTGGTTTATCAAAATCACACGCGATGACAGGATGGCGTATCGGATTCATCTTAGGACCAACACACTTCATGAACGAAGTCGTAAAAACTCACCAATACATGGTGACAGCTCCAACAAGCTTTGCGCAATACGGAGCGCTTGCGGCGATGTTACACGGCCAAGATGACTGCGCGAAAATGATGGTTGAATATAGCGAACGTCGTGACTACCTTGCTGCTGAGTTGAAGAAACTTGGCTTCGAAGTGGCAAGCCCTGACGGGGCGTTCTACTTATTCGCGAAAATTCCTGCAAAATGCGGTACTGACTCATGGGCATTCGTTCGTGACCTTGCTCCAAAAGCAAAAGTAGCGCTGATTCCAGGGGTATCTTTTGGACCTGGTGGCGAAAGCTATGTTCGTTTCAGTTACGCTGCTTCAATGGAAAACTTAAAAGAAGTTGTCGCTCGTTTAACAACTTACTTAGCAAACATCTAACATTTGGAAGGCGAAAAAGACCATATATGGTCTTTTTTGCTTTATAGTTTATATACTATATCGTTTTTATTTAAAAAATGTAGTGGCGGAACATGAAATTACCATATTTGGTAATTTCATGTTCGTTTTCATTCTGAAACTTTTTTCAAATTTTATATTGTAATAGGGTATGCCGATTGATAAAAACAGTGTTTATACTGAAATTGAATAACAAATAAAAGAGCTAAAATTATCATATATGATAATTTTAGCTCTTTTCCTTATTTCCAAATACTTTCGATAAACGTGTCGCGACCTGAAAGTCCACGGTAACGTTTATAGTGTTCTCGATCCTTTTTGTAGAAATCTTGGTGATATTCTTCTGCAGGATAGAACGTACTTGCAGGCTCGATTTTTGTCACGATGTCTTTTTTGAATCGTCCGCTGGCTTGCAAGGCTGCTTTGGAAGCTTCCGCAATCTTTCTTTGCTCTTCCGAATGATAGAAGATGACTGGTCGGTATGAATCACCACGGTCCACGAATTGTCCCATTGCATCCGTTGGGTCCGTTTGTTGCCAGTAGACTTCTACGAGTTTTTCATAAGGGAATACTTCTGGGTCGAACGTGATTTGCACGGCCTCTGTATGTCCTGTTGTTCCGCTACATACTTCCTTGTATGTCGGATTTTCTTTGTGGCCGCCTGTGTATCCTGAGATCACAGACTCGATTCCTGGTTGGCTGTCAAATGGCTTCACCATGCACCAGAAACAGCCTCCTGCAAATGTAGCAATTTCTTTTGCCATGTGTATTCCTCCTACTCTTGTTCCGGGTTCAACGAAACATCTTCCCCGAAAATGCGCATCTTAATCGCAATCCCCGTTCTTGTACCTGCCGTTCCACCGAGTCCCGTTTCACGGAGTTCTCGTGGCATTCTTAGCCCGATACTGCGCATCGCTTCGATGGTTTCATCGGCTGGAATCACGTTTGTAATTCCTGCAAGTGCCATATCTGCGGCAATCAAGGCATTCCCTGCACCAATTGCATTTCGCTTCACGCATGGTACTTCTACAAGACCGGCTACAGGGTCACAAACGAGTCCTAATAAGTTTCCAAGCGCTGTCGCAAAGGCTTCGGAACTCTCTTGCGGTGTTCCACCGGCTGCTTCAACGGCTGCGGCTGCGGCCATCGCACTGGCACTTCCGACTTCGGCTTGGCATCCACCTGTCGCCCCGGCAATCATCGCATTATTGGCTACGACCATCCCGAAGGCTGCCGAAGTGAAGAGGAAACGTACTTGTTGTTCATGGTTCAAGTTCATCGTATCGGCAATCGAGAACACAACGCCAGGTAAGGTTCCGCTCGCTCCTGCTGTTGGCGTTGCACATACAAGCCCCATCGCAGCATTCACTTCGTTTGTTCCAAGCGCGTATTGTACCCCCGCTAGAACACTATCGCCCGACAATGTTTTTCCACGTTCACGATACTTCTTCATCTTCAACGCGTCGCCACCCGTTAAGCCTGTTGGAGAGAATACGCCCTCTCCTTCCACGCTTCGTTCAACGGCGTTCTTCATCGTTTGTAAGTTTTTTTCCATTTTCTCCCAGATGTACTCACGACTTTGCTGGGTCATTTCCATTTCCTGTTCAATCATGATTTCCGAAATGGGCTTCTTTTGTTCTGTTGCTAATGCTACCAATTCTTTAATGGTCGAAAACATTGCAAACTTCCTTCCTCATCATCACGCAAACATATAGATGTCATGCGTTTTTCTTAATGTTTGTATTTGTTCTTTTAATTCTGGGGATAATAAATCAACAAGCTCATATCCCATCATTTGGCTATCTTCTGTCATTTCCACTCGCTGTTTTGAAATGGTCACGCCATGTTCTTGCAGCAAGCTGTATAAAACTGGCATTTTTCCAAGAGGAACCACTTCAAGTAAAACCGGAAGCGGACCTGATAAATCCATCTTAAAGCCATCGACTTCGATGACCTTCACTTCCACTGCTCCGCCACCAACAGAGGTCCCAATGAGGCGAATCGTACGCTTTTCATCGCTTAAGATTAAATCCGCGGTATTGGCATGATTCACAGGGCTTGGTTCTTTTCGTTCGACAAATTCAATATGCATTCCTTCGGACTTGGCAATCTCAACGGCACGTGGCACGCGCTCATCGTCTGTCGCAAAGCCCAAGATTCCGCTAATAATCGCAAAATCCGTTCCATGTCCTTTATGCGTTTCGGCAAAGGACTCATAATAGTCGCATCTCACGCTTTTTGGCGTTCCACCGAACAACTGTCTCGCAAGAGCACCCATCGCAATCGCTCCAGCAGTATGTGAAGAAGAAGGACCTACCATAATCGGACCAATAATATCAAAACAACTCTTATAATTTTGTACTTTATTTCCTTCCATGTCGGCACTCCTTTCTTTGCTTTACTATCGTATCAGTATACGCCTTCAATGTAAATTATTTTTGATCTTATTCCATCTATAAAGGCTATTTTTTCGCTTCTTTTCAACTTTCGGAAATTCACTTAACATTACATTTTGACAAATTCGGTTGAAACTCCGCATAATCCCTCTATTTTTCGCCAAACGCTATTGACGAAAGCACTAAAAAAACTTACAATGGTATTAACTGGTAGTGACCAGTTGTAGAAGAGTTTTTTACGAAAGGAGGAACCGATATGGTAGCCAAACCTTCTCCACTCTACTCAACACTGAGTTTAGCGTTGATCGACTTCATTAAGACCAAGGGAAAAGCACACGAAAAAATGCTTTCGGAGCGCGAAATTACAAAGGTCTATAATGTCAGTCGTACCACCGTTCGAACAGCGTTGAAGGAATTGGAGACGCTTGGATATATTTATAAGCGTCATGGAAAAGGCACGTTCATTTCAACGCAATGGAAAGAACGCCAAAACTTGCTGGAAGGCTACAGTTTCACGGAACAGATGAAGGAACTCGGCAAGGTCCCTTCCACGAAAATTACTTCGCTGGATTGTTACGAAGCCGATGAATTTATCGCTCCACTCGTTGGAATCGAAGCTGGCGACAAGCTCTTTCGTCTGAAACGCATTCGGTATGCAGATGGCATTCCACTCATGAAAGAAACAACTTTCTTACCATACGACGTCTTCAAAACCTTAACGAAGACCCAGTTAGAAGGCCAATCTTTATATGAAGTGTTTGCAAATGATTTTCATCAGCAAATCCACTACGCCGACGAAGAATTCTCAGCGAGCATTCTCACGCCGGAAGAAGCGGAAGTCTTGGATGTGGATCCGCACAGCGCTTGTTTACGGTTTATGCGAACCACATTAAATCCTGAAAATCGCATCATCGAATATACGATCAGTGTTGCCAGAAGCGACCAATTCTTCTACAAAGTAAGACACTATCGCACAAACAACTAAAAAAATATTTGGAGGGTATTATGTTTCAATTTTCAACAAGTCAATTAGAAGCTTTATCTGCAGAGATTACAACGCGCGAAATTCGCCAACAACCAGAATTGTGGAAAGAAGCTTTTGATTACTACAAAGCAAACTTAGAACGCATTACTGCTTTCTTAGACCGTTTACCAGAAGGCAAACTTCGCGTGATTTTCGCAGGTGCGGGTACATCACAATATGTGGGAGATACAATTCTTCCTTACTTAAAACGTACAGGAAATGAAGACCGTTTTGATTTCCAATCTGTCGGAACAACAAACCTTGTAAGTAATCCACATGACTACTTCAAAGCAGAAATTCCTACAGTGCTTGTTTCATTTGCACGTAGCGGGAACTCACCAGAAAGTCTTGCCAGCGTGCAACTTGGCCAACAAATCGTGCGCGACTTCTATCAAATCACGATTACTTGTGCGCCAGAAGGAAAATTAGCCATTGCTGCTAAAGACGACACAAACAACTTACTCTTAATGATGCCAGACCGCTCTAACGACGCTGGTTTTGCGATGACAGGAAGCTTCACATGTATGACTCTTACAGCGCTTCTTGTATTCGACGAAGCACACTCACTTGAAGAAAAAGAAGGCTTCGTGAAAGCTATCCGTCAAATGGGTACAAGCGTTCTAGAACGTGAAGACGTGATTCAACATTACGTGAACTTAGACTACAACCGTGTGATTTACTTAGGTTCTGGTTCACTCAGCGGCCTTGCTCGCGAAGTTCAATTGAAGATTCTTGAATTGACTGCTGGACAAATCGCAACAGCCTTCGATTCTTCAATGGGATTCCGTCACGGTCCTAAATCATTTGTAAACGGCTCTTCTCTAGCCTTCGTATTCGTATCGAACGACGACTATACGCGTCAATACGACATCGATATCTTAAACGAATTACATGGCGACCAAATCGCACGCCTTGTTCTTGCGGTTGGAGTGGACGCAGAAAGTGACTTTGAAGGTCTATCATTCAGCTTCGATAAAGAATATCGTTTCGTTCCAGATGCTTACCTTGCACTTCCATATGCAGTATTTGGACAAACCGTTTCTCTACTTTCTTCTATCAAAGTTGGAAATAAACCAGACACTCCTTCACCAACAGGCACTGTAAACCGTGTCGTTAAAGGAGTAACGATTCACCCATTAGAAGCATAAATAACTTTATTGAAAAGAGATGATCCTATGACAACTTATATTTATGCCAAAGCATTTTATTTTGAAGACGAAGTGAAAGGTCCAGGATACTTACCAATCTTGGATAACGGAACTTTCGGAGCCTTCCAAACAGAAAAACCAGAAAACGGCGCTACGATTATTGACTACGGCAACTATCAAATTGCCCCAGGTCTTGTGGATACACATATTCACGGATTCAAAGGCGCTGACGTGATGGATAACGACGTAGAAGCACTTCGTACCATTTCAGAAGGACTTCCTTCATGCGGGGTTACTTCATACTTACCAACAACCTTAACCGCATCTCGCGAATTATTAGCGGATGTCTGCCAAACTGTCGGCGATAACGCCACAACTCTTGGTGGCGCTAAAATCAGAGGGATTTTCCTAGAAGGTCCATTCTTTAGCGAAAAATACAAAGGCGCGCAAAATCCTAAATACATGGGCGACCCTAAATCTGAAATCTTGGATGAATGGCAAGAACGCGCTGGCGGTTGGGTGAAGAAAATCGCGATTGCGCCTGAACGTAAAGGTGCCGTTGATTTCATCAAACACGCGAAAACAAAAGACATCTATGTCGCTCTTGCACATACAGATGCCACTTACGAAGATTGTAAAAACGCCGTTGAAGCCGGTGCGAATATCTTCGTTCACACATACAACGGAATGCGCGGCTTACACCACCGCGAACCAGGTGTTGTCGGTGCGGCACTCACATTGCCAAACGTATTCGACGAACTCATCTGTGACGGTCACCACGTTCATCCAACAAGCGCAAGTATCGTCATGAAATGTTGCGGTCACGACCATGTAGCCCTTATTACAGACTGCATGCGTGCGGGCGGTATGGGCGAATGCGAATCGATGCTTGGAGAATTCCCTGTTATCGTAAAAGACGGTACAGCTCGCTTGAAAGACGGCGGTAGCCTTGCTGGAAGTATCTTAGAACTCATCCAAGGAGTTCAAAACGTTGTGAAATGGGGCATTGCGACTCCACACGAAGCGATTACAATGGCTAGCCTTGTTCCTGCAAAATCAGTCGGTATCGACGACGTTTGCGGACGCATCGACCCAGGGTATGCAGCAGACTTCATCGTATTAGACGATGAGTTACAACTCAAAGCGACTTACTTAGACGGTAAGCCTTATTTCGAAGCTTAATAAAATAAAAACAACTAAAGGAGTGTTATTATGTCAAAATTAGTATTAACAAAAGGAAAATATGATCACTTAGTAAAACTTTCAAACAAAAACCATGTCATCGGTGCTTTAGCGATTGACCAACGTGGTTCATTGAAAAAAATGATTGCTGCAGGAAACCCAAATGTTAAAGGTGACGAAGGCATCATCCGCTTCAAAGAATTAATTTCTGAAGAATTAACAAAATACTCTTCTTCAATTCTTTTAGACCCAGAATATGGTCTTCCAGCTGCAAAATTACGCCACGAAGACTGCGGACTTTTAATCTCTTACGAAAAAACTGGTTACGACGCAACTGAAATCGGCCGCTTACCAGACTTACTTCCAATCTGGTCTGCAAAACGTATTAAAGAATTAGGCGCTGACGCTGTTAAAGTTCTTTTATACTATGATATTGACGAAGATCCAGCCATCAACGACATCAAACACGCATGGGTAGAACGTGTTGGTAGCGAATGTGTGGCAGAAGATATTCCATTCTTCTTAGAAATCGTTTCTTACGAAGCAAGTGACGACGATGTGAAATCAGCTGCATACGCTAAAGTGAAACCTCATAAAGTAAACGACGCAATGAAAGTCTTCTCTGACCCACGTTACAACGTTGACGTATTAAAAGTGGAAGTTCCAGTAAACATGAACTTCGTAGAAGGCTTCACTAAAGAAGGCGTTGAACCTGTTTACACTCGCGAAGAAGCATTACGTTTATTCAAAGAACAATCTGAAATCACTCACCTACCATTCATCTTCTTAAGTGCTGGTGTTTCTGCTGAATTATTCCAAGAAACTCTACGCTTTGCTAAAGAAGCTGGTTCTACTTTCAATGGTGTGTTATGTGGTCGTGCAACATGGAAAGATGCTGTAGCTGTGTTTGCGACTGAAGGGGAAGAAGCTGGTCGTGCGTGGTTGGCAAATCAAGGACGTAAGAATATTGAGGACCTTAATGTAGTTTTAGGCGAAACTGCAACTCCATGGTTAGATCGTGTTGAAGTAAAATAATTACATTATAAGTAAAGAGCGTTGCTCTTGAAACACCTAGGATTTTTTCATACGAGTAGTAATGGCTGTACCGGTCTGAGCCAATGTCTCAGACCTCTCGAGCCTCAAACAGACTCTAGGAAATTTCATTTCCTGAGTCTGTAATTCGCATCGAGTACACTCGCGACTACTACTCGTATAGAATCCTAGGTGTTTTTTTCGCAACGCTCTAGCTTTTTACTTCTACTAACCTTGGATTGCAGAGGAAGGGTGAGAGATACAAGGAAGAGGCACCGACTCGAGTCTAAGGTCTCTCGCCTTTAAAGCCTCAAAGGGGACGTACGGAATTTTATTCCTACGTCCCCTTTGCACAGTGGTTGAATGGAACGAGCTTCGCTACATGTAACTCGCTCGTCCCTATTCAACTTTGTGGGGGAAAGAAAACGAAATGGCCAAAATAGTTTCTTCTATTTTGGCCATTTCTGTCTTTCTCCCTCGTTTTAATGCAAACTCCCATCACTATTACTATAGAATCCGCAAGATTCCTCGAAACCACACTAGGTGTTGTTAGCAACGCTTTACTTTATTTACTTCTTCTAACCATGGATTGCAGAGGAAGGGTGAGAGAGGACACAATAAAAGGCCGGGCGAAAATCGCTCGGCCTTTTTGGGGTTGATTATTTTTTGATGCTGTATTTTGTGCCTTCGAGGGATGCTTGTAATGCGTCGACGCTTGCGTCGCCTTCGACTGTAGCTACTTTGTTTTCTAAGCTGACTTCAACGTTTGTCACGCCTGGGACGTTTGAGAAACGTTCTTTCACTGTGTTGGCACATCCTGCGCATTTGATTCCTTCTAAATTGTATTCTTTTTTCATCATAAATCTCTCCTTTATAGTTATGCTTTCCAGCGTTTTAATCTTAGGGCGTTGAGGACAACGGATACGGAACTGAAGCTCATTGCGGCTCCGGCAATCATTGGGTTGAGGAGTGGTCCGCCAAAGAGGTGAAGAACTCCCATCGCAAATGGAATTCCGATAACGTTGTAGGCAAATGCCCAAAATAGATTTTCTTTAATATTACGGATGGTTGCACGGCTAAGTTTTAACATCGCTGGTACATCCATCAAGTCGCTCTTCATTAAGACGGCGTCTGCAGATTCGATGGCTACGTCTGTTCCGGTACCGATTGCGATACCGACTTGTGCTTGTGCAAGAGCTGGGGCATCATTGATACCATCTCCCACCATCGCCACAATATAGCCTTCTTCTTGCAATTTTGAGACATAATTCGCCTTATCTTGCGGTAAAACTTCACTAAATACGCGGTCAATCCCCACTTCAGCGGCAATCGCTTGTGCAGTCCGTTCGTGGTCCCCTGTCATCATGGCTACTTGAATGCCCATTTCATGTAGGGTTTGGATGGCACGCGCGCTGCTTTCTTTGACGGTATCCGCTACAACAATCAAGCCTTGTACGGCATCGTTATATCCGATATAGAGCGGTGTTTTTCCTTGTTCGGCAAAACGGTTCGCTTTTTCATTCATCGCCTCATCCACAAGACCATTTTCGCGCATCCATTTTTCATTTCCAAGGAAGACGAGTGTTTCACCCACGTGGCCTTTAATCCCAAAACCAGGGATGGCTTCGAAGTTCGTCACTTCATCAAATGTGGTCCCTTGTTCTTTGGCTTTGGCAACAATCGCTTCGCCAAGAGGATGTTCTGACGCTACTTCAAGGCTGGCAGCTAGGCGAACGAGCGCATCTGCATCGGTATTGTCGGCAGTAACCACATCTGTAACAACAGGAGTCCCGTTTGTGATAGTCCCTGTTTTATCGAAAACAACCATATTCACGTGGTTGGCTTCTTCCAACGCTTCCCCACTCTTAAGAAGGATTCCGTTTTCGGCCCCTTTACCAGTCCCAACCATGATAGCAGTTGGTGTCGCAAGCCCTAACGCACATGGGCAGGCGATAACGAGCACTGAGATGGTAATCGTGAGGGCAAATACCCATGATTCTTGTCCAAGGAAATACCACGCAAGTCCAGAAACAAGAGCCAAGGCGATTACGATTGGAACGAATACTCCTGAAACCTTGTCGGCCAGTTTTGCAATCGGTGCTTTTGATCCTTGTGCTTGTTCAACTAACTGAATGATTTGAGAAAGTGCTGTGTCTTTGCCGATTTTTGTTGCTTTTAGAATGAAGGACCCTGTTTTATTTAAACTTGCCCCAATCACTTCATCGCCAACTGCTTTGGATACTGGAATACTTTCCCCTGTTAACATCGATTCGTCAACGGTTGAGTTTCCTTCTGTCACGACGCCATCGACTGGAACTTTTTCACCCGGTTTGACACGAATGAGGTCGCCCACTTGCACTTCTTCTACAGGAACTTCTACTTCTTGTCCGTCTCGTAAAACAGTCGCCATTTTAGGAGCGAGTCCTACGAGCGTTTGAATCGCCATGGATGTTTTCCCTTTTGACACGTCTTCGAAGTATTTTCCAAGTGTGATTAAGGTTAAAATAACGCCGGCTGATTCGTAGTAAAGGTTCATCGCAAAATGCGCGTGCCCTTCTAATACGTGGTACGTTCCGTAAAGGCTATAAAGGAACGCAGCGCTTGTTCCAAGTGCGACTAAGCTGTCCATGTTCGGATGTCCTTTTGACAAGGCCTTAAATCCATCCACGAAGAAACGACGTCCAAGCCAGATAATTGGGAGAACGAGCGCCAATTGAATCAACGCGTAGCTGACTGGACTTTGCATTGGGCTTAGAAATGCTGGCATTGGAATCCCAACCATATCGGCCATTGCGATAAAGAGAAGTGGCACAGTGAAAATCGCGGAAATGGTTAGGTTTCGCTTCATTTCTCTTAAGTGCGCTTCTTTCTTTTCGTTCTTTTCTTCGAGTTCTTCTTCCACTGATTTGCCACGAGGACGAGCGCTGTATCCCACACCATCGACCACTTTGGCGATGTCTTCAGGGGTCACGCTATCGTTTGCTTCGACAGTCATGATCTCGGTTGCCAAGTTGACGCTAGCTTTATCAACGCCAGGAATTTTGCTGACGGCATTCTCAATCGTCATGGCACATGAAGCACAACTCATTCCTTCAATAATGTACTCTTTTTGTTTGCTCATTACTTTCACCGCTTTCGTTTACATTTGTAATTTACATTGTTAGTTTACACCTGTAATTTACAGATGTCAACAAGAAAGCTCAAAAATTTTTTAAAATAAATATCCACCGACTAATGAAGTGCACCCCAAAAGTTAGACAGAAAATATAACTTTTGGGGTGCACTTCACAATCCGAGGATTTGAATTGAACCAAAAAAGGCCGGACTGGATAGTCCGACCTTGAAAAGTGTCATTAAAAATTATTTTAATGTTACTGAAGCACCAACTTCTTCTAATTGAGCTTTTAATGCTTCAGCTTCTTCTTTAGCTACGCCTTCTTTTAATACGCCAGGAGCGCCATCAACTAATGCTTTAGCTTCTTTTAATCCTAATCCAGTTGCTTCACGAACAACTTTGATTACTTTAATTTTTTGGTCTCCAGCAGAAGTTAATTCTACAGTGAAGTCAGATTTTTCTTCTGCAGCTTCACCAGCGCCACCTGCTACTACAGCTACAGGAGCTGCTGCTGTTACGCCAAATTCTTCTTCGATAGCTTTTACTAAGTCGTTTAATTCTAATACAGTTGCTTCTTTAATGTCAGCAATGATTTGTTCAATGTTTAATGCCATTTTTAATTTCCTCCATTTTTTGGTTGTTTTAATAATTTTTGTTTTGTGTTTTTTAAGTTAGCTAGCTAGCTCTATTAAGCTGCTGCGCCATCTTTTTGATCTGCAACGGCTTTGATTGCCAATGCAGTGTTGCGAACTGGTGCTTGTAATACTGATAATAGCATTGAAAGTAACCCTTCGCGGCTTGGTAATTTTGCAAGAGCTTCGATTTCTTCTTTTGAAGAAACTTTACCCTCAACAACACCTGCTTTAATTTCTAAAGCTTCAACTTTTTTAGCAAAGTCAGCTAAGATTT
>CALCML010000088.1 GCA_937967765.1 uncultured Carnobacterium sp. | reverse complement strand
CAGCAGCCATATGATGGCCACCAAATTTTAAAAGATGCTCTTTGACACTAGTTAACGCATCATAGAGATTAAATTCTCCAAATGAACGACCGCTACCTTTTGCTGTTAATCCGTCTTCACTTATTCCTAAAACGATGGTTGGTTTTCCTGTCTGTTCAACGATTCGACTCGCTACAATTCCAAGAACGCCTTCGTGCCAACCTGGTTGAGCTAACACTAGGATTGGTTGATTCATCTGTTCTTGAATGATCGGAGTGGCTTCTTCGACGATTTGATTTACGATTGATTGACGTCTTTCGTTTTCAGATTGCATGAAGTCTACAATGTTTTGTGCTTCCTCATCGTCAAATGTCGTCAACAATTGAACGCCTGGAGTGGCATCTCCAAGGCGACCTAGCGCATTTAAACGCGGTCCGATTTGGAAACCAATTGTCTTTTCATCTAATTTATCCACTTTAACGGATAACTTCTCAATGAGTGTCACAAGCCCAATACGCTGTGTTTGTTTCATTTGAGCAATTCCAAGTTTAGCAATCGTTCTATTTTCGTCTGTAAGGCTCACTAAGTCCGCAATTGTTCCAATCGCTGCTAATTCTACCATTTCTTCTGGAAACTCTCCTAGAAGCGCATGAGCAAGCTTGAATGCTACTCCAGCACCAGATAAGTCTCCACATGGGTAGTTTGCCTCTGGATGACGAGGATGGACAACCGCATAAGCTTCTGGAATTTCACTTGGGATTTCATGGTGGTCCGTTAAGATGACATCACAGCCATTCTCCATCGCATAGCGAATTGGTTCATGCGCTGCAATCCCACAGTCTACCGTAATAATGAGCGTATGGCCTTCTTCTATCGCACGTTGGAATGCTGGAATATTAGGACCATAGCCATCTGTAAAGCGATTCGGTAAATAGTACGATACTTGAGCTCCTAGCATTTCAAGCGTTTCGTAGAGAATCGTTGTACTTGTAATTCCGTCAGCATCATAGTCACCATATATATGAATTAATTCACCATTTTCAATAGCTTCTTGAATACGCCCTACCGCCTTATCCAAATCATGTAATAGGAATGGGTCGTGGATAAGATGAGGTGTTGGCGAAAGAAACTCTTGCAACTCTTCTGTTGTTTGAATCCCACGTTCCACACATAAGCGAACGAGATTTTCAGTTACGCCACTTTCACTTGCAAGAGACGTTACGAGTCCTTCATCCACATTCTCTTTTAACTTCCATGCATAATTTGCAAAACTCATCGTACACCTCCTCTACTTTTTATTGAAAATACTCCCTAATAGTCTATCTCCTATTTTGGGGAATAACACATTTAATTTACTCGCAAAGTTCATTGTTTTTGGCAAATTCACTTCACGTTTTTCTCTTTCAATTCCTTTAACAACTTCTCCTGCAACCTTCACTGGATCTAATACTACAGCACCTAATTGCTCTAAGTATTTTCCAGTTGGCTCGGCTTTATCAAAGAAGTCTGTCGCAATCGGACCAGGATTCACAGTCATCACATGGATACCATGAGGTTTTAATTCTAAACGCAGTGCATTCGAATACCCTAACACTCCAAACTTGGTTGCTGAATACACAGATGATTTAGCCGTTGCTGATTTGCCAGCTTGAGAAGCGATATTCACAATCACTCCGCTCTTAGCTTCAATAAACTTAGGTACAAAATGCTGAGTAATTTTAATTAATGTATTCAAATTCAACTGAAGCATTTGTGCGATTTCTGCTTTACTTAAGTCTTTAGCTAATTTTAAATATCCAAGACCTGCATTGTTGATGAGCATCGTAATCTTGTAAGTTTCATCGAGAGTTGCTAGCAAATGATCAACAGACGCATCATCAGTTAAATCACACGAATAGATATTGACAGGTTTTGAAGTGAACGATTTGCACTCCTCTGCTACTTGCTCCAATTTAGTCAAATTTCTGGCTACCAGAATTAGTTGTACGTCTCTTTTTGCTAACTCTAGTGCGATTTTTGCGCCAAGCCCACCGCTAGCTCCAGTGACAAGAGCCACTTGATTTGTAAACCATTTAGCGTCCTTCATGATGTTTAATCCTTTCAATGGTCACAATGTCAAAGTCTTTTACAACTTGTACATTTTCAAATATTGTTTTTGCTTCGTCTTCTAACTCTTGGGATTGTTTTCCAAGATAGCGAGCACTAATATGCGTTAATAAAAGTCGTTTAACCTCAGCGTTTTTAGCCACTTCAGCCGCTTGAAGACTTGTTGAATGGAAATGACGATAGGCTTGTTTACCTTTATCTCCTTCATACGTTGCCTCATGGACCAGCACATCCGAACGATAGGCTAAGATTTCACTAGCTTCACATTTACGAGTATCCCCGCAAATGGTCACCACTCGTCCTTTAATATCCGGAGAAATATAATCTTGTCCATTCACGACAGTTCCATCTTCTAGAGTAATGGTTTCCCCTTTTTTCAACTTACCAAAGAGTGGGCCAAAAGGAATTCCTAACTCTTTTAGACGGTCTGCTTGCAGTTCTCCTGGTTGATCCTTTTCTGTCACACGGAATCCATATGAAGGAATCCCATGTTCGAGTCGCTTCATTTCTACTTTAAAATGCTTATCTTCGAAAAGAAGCCCTTCTTTTTCAAATTCAACTACTTTTAAAGGATATCCTAATTTTGAACAAGAAGCTTGAATCGTTGTGTCGATAAAATTCTTAATTCCTTTAGGACCATAAAGGGTTAAATCATCTTCTCCTCCTTGGAAAGAACGACTCGTCAGTAGTCCAGGTAACCCAAAGATATGATCTCCATGCATATGTGTAATGAAAATCTTCTTGATTTTCCCCGGACGTATATTTGTATTTAAAATTTGTTGCTGTGTAGCCTCTCCGCAATCGAATAACCACACTTCATTAATCTCATCGAGAAGCTTTAATGCAATTGAAGTGACGTTTCTCATTTTAGAAGGCACGCCAGCACCTGTTCCTAGAAATTGCAATTCCATTTTAATTTCCTCTCAATGTTTCATAAATTTTCTTCGCAAAGAAGAGTGCTTCTTCATGAGCTCCAACTTCTGTTACATAAGATTTATGTGAATAGAACCAATCTTGGTTTTTCGAATACTCATTCCAATCAAGAACATGGACA
The DNA here is from genome assembly GCA_937967765.1 of uncultured Carnobacterium sp. Lineage (GTDB taxonomy): Bacteria > Bacillota > Bacilli > Lactobacillales > Aerococcaceae > Granulicatella. The sequence goes on along the minus strand of CALCML010000088.1, from coordinate 146 downwards.
TTCGAATACTTCTCACTAACAGAAGCATAGACATTATTCACATCGTCTCTCCATGTTTTAGACGTTGTTGTTGTAACAAGGAAGATTTGTTTTTCCATACCAATACGTTTTAATTCACGTTCCAATTGTCCTTTTGTAAAGGCACT
>CALCML010000087.1 GCA_937967765.1 uncultured Carnobacterium sp. | reverse complement strand
AAAATCCGACTTCTTCCCCTGCTGCCATGCGGGCCAAACATTCGCCAATCCAGACGCCACTTGTAAGCCCTGAAGAGCCTAAACCACTCGCCACAAAGGCATTTGCCGTGTTTGGAACTTCGCCAAAGAACGGTAGAAAATCGGAAGTATACGCACGTGTTCCCACGCGCACCCCACTGCGTTTAGCATTTTTTAGACTTGGAAGACTTGCACACGCTTCCTCGTACATGCCATTTAAGAGCTCTTCATCTGGAACCAAATCGAAACCTTGCGTATTTTCATGAGTCGCTCCGACTAGAATGTTGCCATCTGGGAATGGAAGAATATCAATCTCCCCGTGCAACATGCACACTGGCCATTTCGACGTATCTTCGGTCGTCTCCAAGGTGAGTTCAATCAACTGCCCCTTTTGCGGACGCACATCTACGTAGTAGCCCAGCGGTTCAAGCAGTTCTTTGACCCACGCACCACTAGAAAGGACCACCGCATCGAAGGCTAGCACCTCGCCGCCAAGACGCACACGGACCTCTTCGCCAACAGCTTCAAGCGTTACTTTTTCACAGATCACACGAGCCCCGTTCTTTTCGGCCTGTTCTAATAGAAGCGTCACGAGCATCTCGCCGTCCACACGACCGCCACCGCTACAATAAAGCGCGCCATCTGGATTCGACCAGCCCGGAATCACACACGCCACGTCTTCTGGAGTTAAGGCATGCACCTCGCCAATCATCGGCGCATCCACGCGTCGCTCCACGGCCATCTCTTCGACCTTTGCCAATTGTTTTGCGGTATGCTTGAAAATATACGCTCCGACTTGTTCATACGGCAATTCACTAACGCCGTCCTCGCGCAGCTGATCCATCAACTGCGGATAGTACGCCGCCCCATGAGAGACGAGTTGGTACCAGTCTTTATTGCGACGTTGCGACAACCATGGACAAATAATCCCGGCAGCTGCCTTCGTTGCTTGGCCCACGCCCGCGTCAAATACCGTTACTTCGATTCCTTTTTTGCTGAGCTGATACGCCGCAGTCGCCCCGACGATGCCAGCCCCTACGATTGCTACTTTCTTCGTCATCTTCTTCACTCCTAGCTGAAGTCTCTTGTTTCAAAGTGCCCTTCGCGTTCAAACCACTCTGCCACCGTTAGTAATAGTGCCTCTTGTCCGCGAGCCGCCATTAACTGCACGCCAATTGGAAGTCCTTTTTCGGTTAAAAAGACCGGCAAACTAATCGCTGGTGCACCCGTAATATTGGATAATTGCGTAAATGGTGTAAGTGCAAGTGTACGGTCAAACATACGCCAAATCACGCTTTGTTGTTCAGGTACACTTAGTTCTTCCATATGCTCTAACGCTTGTCGTACCGATTCTTCCATCGGGAATTGCGTATGAAGCGGAGCCACGTCGCTCACACTCGGCGTTAAAATCAAATCGTACTGCTCATGTACTTTTTCCATCGCATGCGCATAGGTGTCCCATTTCGACAGAGCCGCGCTATAATCTTTTGCTAAAATGCGTTCCCCCGACTGGAAAATGCCCCAAGTCATGAGTTCCATATCTTCTTTTGTAAACTTGCGGCCAAAACTTGCCTCCATTCCTTGAAACATCGCCGCCGTTTCCACACTATTCATCACGTAGTAGTTCTTGATCACTTCCACGCCGTCGACTGGCCAGCCAATCGGTTCGACCACACAGCCAACACCCTCTAGGAAACTCGCGGCCTTACGAAGCGCCGCCCTGGCTTCTGGAGCGACAAAGCTTTCAATAGGAGATTTCTCAATCACACCTACTCGAAGCGGACGGTTTGGCATAGCGTCCCAGTCTTTAATAAGCGGTGCTAAAAACGGACTGTCCTTTTGCTCGACTTGCATCCACTTCAACAACTCACGCGTATCACGGACCGTCTTCGTCATCGCAAAATTCACCGAAGCACCTTGCCAACCACGATAACTACCAGGGCCAACAGGAATTCGACCACGACTCGGCTTCAACCCAATGAGACCCGTAAAGCTCGCCGGAATCCGAATCGATCCACCACCGTCACTCGCCCCCGCAATCGGAACGATGCCACCAGCCACAGCAGATGCCGCGCCGCCACTAGAACCACCGGCATTGCGATTCAGGTCATACGGATTATTCGCAGTGCCCCAGAGTTGCGGTTCCGTCATATTCTTAAAGCCAAATTCTGGCGTATTCGTACGACCTACGATGATAAAACCCGCTGCTTCCAGACGCTTCACGAAGTTATCCGTGCGACTTACAGGAATCCCCTTCAAGAGCTTACTTCCCGCACTCGACGGTTCCCCTGCTTGATTTTGCCCGAGGTCCTTCAAGAAAAGCGGTACCCCACCAAATGGCAAGCCTTCAAATGAACGCACCTCCGCTTCTTCTAGAGCACGTTCCGCCTGCAAGTGCACGACCGCGTTTAGGCTTGGATTTCGTTGTTCAATTTTCTCTAATGTCTCTTGGACTAATTCCTTTGGAGATACTTCGCCACAAGCGACGGCCTCTCTCATCTCGATGGCGTCTTTCCACATAGTTTCACGTCCCTTCATGTCCTTCTTATTGTACAGTGAAATGAAAGGTCGGTAAAGAGTCACGCGAGGCACTTTCGCCGAGTTTGGTCGAAATCGCTAGAACTTTTTGAAAACAAATTCGTGAAAATCATCAATGATACCGTTTACCTCCGCGTTTTCCAGCCCGTTTTTGGAAATCGAAAAAAATATGAAAAAACTATTGAGAAATATCAAAAAAACAGTAGTAAAAATTTATATTTGTGATATAATAACAAATATAGATATTACCGAGAACAGTGACTGGACAGCTTTTTGCAAAGGTTGCTCTATTTTTTTGGAGATTTTAGTTACTTTTCTCACAAATTAATACCTTAAGGAGGAAAAATAATGAAAGATTTCATAAAAGGAAGACTTTCGAAGGTACTCTTCGTATTGTTTATCCCGATGTTATTATTCATGCTGGCACCTCAATCGGTGGTAAACGCGGCAGACGTTAGTAATAACATCAGTTCATTGACGGTTTCTTCAAACGAAATCACAGACGGCGGACAAACGACCGTTAAATTTACGTTTGACGAACACGCTCAAAAAATCAAAGCTGGGGACACTCTTGCAGTGACTTGGCAAAATTCAGGCACTCTTCACGGGACTGGATTTAAGAAAACCATCCAATTGACCATCGACGGCAAATACGTTGGGGACATGGTCATCAAAGACGGTTCTGCAAAAGTAACATTCAACGACGGCATCACTGGCCTTGAGAACGTTCGCGGTTGGGGTGAATTCGAAATCGAAGGTCACAACGACACAGCAACGGACAAAGAACACGTTGGTAAATTTACAATCGTGAGTGGAGACAAATCTGTCGACTTGAACGTGAAGAAAATGGCGACTGGCGAAAACCACGCACCATTCTACTTAAAAGCTGGGGACATGCACGCTGACGACCCTGAACATATTCTTTGGACATTAACGATTAACGCGATGAACTTAGAAGTGGACGGCGACGTTCGTGTCGAAGACGAAGTGCAAGGCGGACACAAATTGGTGACAGACAGCTTTAGCATTACAACAACAGGAAACAAACCTGGCTACTATGGTGGCGATACAGCGATTGAAGACTTCAAAGCCGCTTTCCCTGGATCAACATTTACCGTGGATGCTTCTGGAAAAATCACTATTACGATTCCAAAAGACCAAATCAATAAGACTGGCGTTCTTATTTTCTATCGTACAAAAGTAGAAAATGAAAACCAAAAAGAATTCAAGAACAACACGAAAGTTTGGTACCAAGTGAAAGGTGAAACTGCGGTTGTGGCCAAAGAAGTCAACGCATCTGTAGCAAACATCAATGCAAACGGTGGTGTTGACGGAGACCAATCTCTTCCAAAGATAACAACAACAGAAGCTCCTACGACGACTACAACTACAACGGAAGCTCCTACAACAACTACTACAACAACAGAAGCTCCTACGACGACTACAACTACAACTGAAGCGCCAACGACTACGGCGACTACAACAGAGTCTACAACGACTTCAACGACAACAACTGAAGCGCCAACGACTACGACAACAACGACAGAGTCTACAACGACTTCAGCAACGACGACGGAAGCTCCTACGACTACGACGACAGAAGCTACGACAACAACAGCAACTACAACGACAGAGTCTACAACAGCTGCAACAACAACGACTGAAGCAACAACTGTTTCAACAACAGCTGCAACAACGACTACTGAAGCAACGACTGCTTCTACAACAGCAGCGACAACGACTACTGAAGCGACTACTGTTTCAACTACTGCCGCTACAACAACATCTGAAGGCTCTTCTACTACAGAAGATTCAACAACTGGCGTAACGACAGGCGAAACAACAGGCACAACAACAGTAACACCTGCACCAGAAACAACAACAACGACTGTTACACCAGACCTACCAAACACTGGTACAACAAGTAACACAGCCGTAATTCTAGCAGGAATCATCGTAACAATCTCTGCGATGTTCGTTCTCGTTTCTAAAAAAGCAGAACAAAACTAATCTAAATAAACCTATTTAAAAAGCTAGCAGAAATTCTGCTAGCTTTTTTTGCACTTCCCAGTATAGAAAGTACATATCAAACGAGATGTTAAATTTAGTTGTTTTTTACGTAATAGGTTGTTCTTCCTTTTCCATATCGATTAATATAGCCCTCTTCGACGAGTTTTTTCAGCATATTTTCAACGGTTGCTTTACCTATACTTGGAACTAATTCCATGATATCTGATTTAGTAAACTTGCCCAATTTTTTATTGACTGCTTTTCTAACCAATTCAATAGAAGGGAGCTTTTCATCTACATAGTCAACTCTCTCTTCAAAATCAATATAAGCTGCTAATATTGTTCTTAGAATATATTTTATAAAAGGAGTCACATCTTCTTGGCCTTCATGCCAATACAAACCACTTTTTCTTAAAGATGAATAATAACCGTCTTTATTTTGCTCAATTTTACTCTCCAAACTAATATACTTCCCAATCACATACCCTTGTCTATATAAAAGAAGTGTTGTTAACAATCGACTCATTCTACCATTTCCATCATTAAATGGATGAATACACAGAAAATCATGGATAAATATCGGTATTAACAACAACGAATCTACTTCATGTTTATCCAAAGCTTTATTAAGCTCTCTACAAATGTCTTCAATTGCTTTCGGTGTCTCATATGGAGGTAATGGCTTAAATATTTCTATAACATTACCATTTTGATCCTGTTCAACGATAGAATTTTGAGTGTTTTTATATCTTCCTCCAATTCCTTTTTCACTATATTTATACAATTCTCTGTGAAGTTGTAAAATATAATTGCTATTGATAGGAATATATTCATAACTTTCATGGATTACATTTAAGACGTCTCTATAGCCTAAAATTTCTTCCTCGTCTCTGTTTCTCGGTGTTGTTTTCTGAGCCATTAACTCCTTAATTCTCGTTGTTGTCGTGACAATTCCTTCTATTTTATTAGAATCTTCCACGCTTTGAACTTTAGCAATTTCTACCAATTTATCTAAGACAGCAGGTTTTTGTTCCAAAAACAGCTCTTGTTTACCCTTATGTTCATGAATTTTTGCTAGAAGATTAACCACTTCAACATCCCATTGACTTTGCGATAATTTTTCATAATCAAAAACTCTCATTCGCCTACCTCCTTCTTTTTTCTCCTAATTATACATTGTTTTTAGGCGATTTAAAAGTAGTTAGGCGATTCTGTCTTACTTCATTTTCGCCTAATATTGCCTAATTTTTAGGCGATTTGAAAATAAGTTAGGCGATTCTATCTACCTTCAAGCACCTCTCCCCTCACTCCGCCGCGGGATTCCAAATACAATAAGACGTCTGTTCAGTTAACCCTGTTTTCATTGCCATTACACCTCATAAAAAGCACATCTAAAAGCCGACGAAGAAGCCTGCGGATGCTATACAAACCGTAACGTGTTTAGCATTACATGCGAATTAGTTGGCGTAGGAATTTATTCCTTACGCCAACTTTGAGGCTGTAAAGGTGAGAGACTCTTCGAGGCTCGAACCGGTGCAACGTTATGGTCTGTATAACGAATATCCGCAAGGTTTCGAAGTCATCTTTTCGGACCTTTGGTCCACTTGACCATCTCTTTTGTTACGAGTATAATTGCCCTTATGAAAAAAACAGCGATTAACTTAACAAACGGGCCGATTTTGCGGTCCATTATTGCATTTGCAATCCCAATTATAATTTCAAACATATTCCAACAACTATACAACACTGCCGATATCATGATTGTAGGGAGGTTCCTTGGACAGGATTCGCTGGCTGCGGTTGGGGCTACAGCCGCCATCTTTGAACTCATCGTCGGCTTCTCGCTTGGAGTCGGTAACGGGATGGGCGTTATCATCGCACGTTATTACGGGGCTAATAACCATCGCCTCTTGAAACGTGCCGTCGCAGCAACGCTTGTCATCGGAGCCTTTCTCAGTCTCCTTGTGGCCATTATCGGAAGTGTCGGCATGTATCCTCTCCTTCAGTTCCTTGGAACGCCTGAGAGTATCATCGACCAGTCGTATGAGTATATCTCGATTGTTATACTCGGTATTGCCGTAACCTTCGCATATAACCTCTGTGCGGGTCTGCTTCGGGCAGTCGGCGATAGCCAGGCGGCGCTCTACTTCCTGATTTTCTCGGCAATCGTAAACGTGTTTTTAGATATCTTACTGATTACAACGTTCAATATGGGCGTTGCGGCAGCGGCCATTGCGACAATTATCGCTCAAGGCATATCGGCTGTCCTCTGCTTTATGTATATTAAAAAACGCGCCAGCTTCTTGATTCCAGAAAAGAGTGATTTCGTACGCGACGACGAATTATACATGGACTTACTCAGCCAAGGACTAGCCATGGGACTCATGTCGTCCATCGTATCGATTGGATCCGTGATGCTTCAATCTTCTATCAACGCACTCGGTCCAGTCATCATCAGCGCGCAAACATCAGCACGACGCATCTTCGCGTTCTCGACACTCCCATTCGCAGCGATTGCGGCAGCGATGACGACCTTCACTTCGCAAAACTACGGGGCTAACAAACCGCACCGTATCGCAAAAGGCATTCGTCAAGGAAGTCTCGTAGCGTTCGGCTGGGCGATTCTGGTGTGCATCTTCTTGTTCTTTGCAAGTCCTGCGTTAAATGAATTGATCTCTGGTTCAAGCGACCCAGCACTTCTGGACAACGCGGCGCTTTACAACCGTATCGGGTCAGTGTTCTATATCCCGCTTGCGCTTCTATTGATTTTACGAAATAGTTTGCAAGGGCTAGGGCAAAAGGTAACACCATTGGTTTCGAGCTTTATCGAGTTGGTTGGAAAGGTGCTTTTTGTGATTTTTATCATTCCGCACACTGGCTATCTTGGAGTTATTTTCTCGGAGCCAATCATCTGGTGTTTGATGGCGATTTATCTTTCATATGCCTTCTTACGCCATCCGCTTATTAAAGAAGTAAGGCATGAGATTTTTTAATAAAAAAGAGACAAAATAAACCCTCGGCATATTCATAGTGTTAGGCGCCAAGGGCTTCTGTTGACCTTCGCGGATATCTTCATAGTAAATGAATATAAGAATAGCGCTAGTCGACTCAGTGACTAGCGCCTTTTTGTTCTTAATTATTCTTTGATTTCTTCTACTATCAATAGATGAGATTGGTATTCCGGAGTAGAAATGACAGGTCCATTTTCTGCTCCTTCTGGAACAATTTTAACTCCTGCATTCATAAGCTCATCTCCGAAAAACTCTTCATCCATTCCAGCAATCATATATCGTTTGTCTTCATCTAATCCACAGAATTTTACGACTGAATATCCTGGATTCAAGTGGCTAATGAGCGAAGTGTGGAGCAATATAGCAGTTGACTTATCGCTAGAAACGACTTGCCAATCAACAACATCATCCTCAAATGGACTTCTAATTCGATAGAAGTTTCCATATTGGAACACATCTCGATATTTCTTGTAGAAATGAATTTGTTCTTTGACTTTCTCAGCCTCTGCTACCTCTAAAACTGTCACATCCAACTCATAACCAAACACCCCAAAGTAAGCAACAGCCGCTCTTGTATCTAAGCTTGTTCTTCGCCCACTTTGTTCATTTGGAGATGCAGAAACATGTGCCGACATCATTGATAATGAATATCCATAAGAAGTCCCGTGCTGAATCTTCAATCTTTCAATCGGATCTGTATCATCACTTGTCCAAGCCTGAGGAGCATAGTACATCATCCCTAAGTCAAAACGGCCTCCGCCTGATGAACAAGACTCAAATAAAACCTCCGGATAAGCTTTCGTTAGACGTTCTAGCAGCTGGTAGACGCCTAAAATATAACGATGTCCAAACTCCATTTGTTTTGTTGCTGGTAATGTTGCAGTAAACGCATCCGTTATATGGCGATTGTAATCCCACTTAATATACTCTAACTTCGTTTCCTGAATGATTGAGGAAATAGCTTCAAACAGATAATCAATCACTTCTTGATTTGTAAAATCTAAGACGTACTGATGTCGTCCTACTGAAGGTTTGCGATGTGGGGTACTAATCATCCATTCTGGATGAGTGCGATATAACTCACTATCAATAGAAATCATCTCAGGCTCAAACCACAAGCCAAACTGCATTCCCATATTATGAATCTCGTCAGCAATATAGGAAATCCCTTTTGGAAGACGACGATAATCCGTTGTCCAATCTCCAAGAGAACTATTATCACCTTCTCTATGACCAAACCAACCATCATCAAGTACAAATAATTCTACCCCTAACTGTTGACCACATCTTGCTAGCTCCAACACCTTATCCGTCGTCAAGTCGAAGTACATCGTTTCCCAACTATTCAACACGATTGGACGTGGACATTTTGCAAAATGGGGATTCACTAAATGTTCCCGATAAAAAATTGCCAACTGTTGACTTAAAGCGTTCATTCCTTGAGCACTATAACTCATAGTTGCTTCAGGAGTAATAAAACTCTTCTTAGGTTCTAGTAAGTACTCAAATTCTACAGGGTTCATTCCGACTAGTACGCGGGTTGTACTAAAGTGATCCACTTCAATGCTGTTTTGGAAGTTTCCTGAATACACAAGATTGAATCCGTAGACTTCACCACTCTCTTCCGTCGTATTTTTTCGAGACAACATAAAGAACGGATTATTTTGCGGACTCGACGAGTATCTTAAACTATCAATACTTTGCAGCCCTGGTCTTAGCGCTGTTCGATACAATTGTCTTTCTCTTAACCACGCGCCTGAGAAGTGAATAAAGTCAAACTCATCATCTGGTAAATCGAGCTGTAAACTCATTGCTTTCAACAACTTCAAGTCAGATGCCCCTTCATTTATGAATTCGACATTCCGTACAATTACATTCTGATCGGGAAATACTGTATAGTTTAACTTGACTACTAAGCCTATAACGTCATCCTTTAAGGTGATCGTTAACACCTCTGAACGATTCCCTTCGTCATCAAAAGTAGAAGGAAGAATCTCTAATCGTTTCTTACCAGTAGAGAGTGTATATCCTTGAAACTTTAATTCCGTAATCCTACTACCTGTTGCGTCTTGAATCTGATAAGCTGGATGTCTGAAATCCCCTTTACCATAAGAAGCATATTCGTTTGGAATCATCGATAACTGAATTTGTTCCTCCGTGGCTGTATAGGCTACTTCAAACCCTCTTGTCTGGTAACTCGCTAAATTCCCATAGTTTTCTTTCACACGAATTCTTTTTCCATAGTAGAGATGTTGAAGTTGCTGATTCTCGAGCACTCTAAAAATATAACTACTCTTCTCCGTCTCTAAATGAAACAACTGCTCATCTTTACTAATATGAATGGACATAATCTCTTCACCTACTTTCAATTAACGATTATTTTTTCAAAATTAAAATCGTATAAGGCGCTAATTTAATCTCATCACCCTGTTGTTTGAATTCTCCAATAACTGTACTAAAATGGTCTATCTTAATATCCGACAACTTAATGGTTTGTGGCTTAGAGTCTGGATTTCTTAATGATAAAATCTGCGTTCCATTGACAGGGTTGACACAGTGATATCCATAAATCTCAAACTGATCTGGTTTACCGCCAATTCTACGACTATATTTTAAAGTATCGTAGTTTGCTTCAATCCACTGAACTGCTCGAGCATTGGCTTCCCAACGTTCATCATCAAACATACTGTAGGAATAATGGAACTCCCAGAAGGCATTCCCCCGAGTAGAAATAAACATTAAGTACTCTTCAAATTCTTTTACAGTAGCGTACATTTGATGATCCATATACCATGTATGTGCCGTTGCTGCATAGATTGGCTCATGGCTATAAATCGAACTTAATGGGAGTTGCAAATCACGTCGTTCTAAGAATTCCTGATATTGGATATCTCGATAAGTAATCATACGATTAATATCATTTCCCGCGCCTTCAGTAAATCCAACGTCTTGAGAAGTTTGAAGCCATAAACTATTTACCCATTGTAGGAACCACGGACTTGGATTTACATAAGACGTTAGATTCAACCAGAAGTCTTTCTTGCCTCGTTCTGCTCGTAAATCCTTCAATAATTCAACCAGAAACTCATACACTGGGACCATTGTATGCATTGCATAATCTCCACTGGAATCAGGTTTATCCGGTTTTAGTAACCATCCATCGATCTTCCAATAACTAATATCGTATGCTTTTTGGTACTTCAGCATTTTTGATTTTAAATGGCGTAAGTATTTGAAATCGCCAAGGTTCACATCGTTAAATAGTTTGTTTTTACTACCAAATTCAGGATGCGCTTCTAACCAGTCACTCATTTTTACTTCCGTTCCGTTATAACCACCCCGTGGTCCAATCCAAAGTCCTAAACTTGAATGTTGTTGTTTCGCCAACCATCTTATTTTTGATAACCCCTTTGGAAACTTATCGTTAAATTCCCATAGACTTTCATAGTTTGGCCAACCGTCGTCCACAACATACGCATCTAGATGCACTCCATGACCTTCAAACCCATGATAGATTTCCGCAAAACTATATAAAACTTTTTGCTCATCAATGTCTGTCATATAGTCAAACCACGAGTTATATTGCTTTCTAAACGCATTTGGCTGAGCGATTCCCTCAATATATTTGAAGAAGTCTTTTTGAATCGTTTCTTTTTCTTCTCCGCTTGCTGCACCAATAATGACTGGCCAAATTTCTTTCGGTTTTCTTACGACGTATCCTACATAATAACGAGAGAAATATTTAGTTTCTTGAACTCTGTTTTCGCCCATTGGAAATTCCATTCCAAAGAAGAACGATTTAGCATAAATTGGTTGACCGCATTCTACATAATAACCTGGGAAACCAGCCATTTCTTTAATGTCTGATTGTTTCTTTGGATAGAAAATCCCTTCTGTATTATCAAATTCAAGAAGATCCACATCAATATAATTAATGGCACGACTGCTCTTAATAAGTGTCACTTTCTTCTCTAATACATCTTCACGAGCAGCGTAAGTAATTGTCAGTTCGGTCCCCCTTCTGGCAAAATTCACAACAAGTTTATCTTTCTTCTTTTCAAGAATGGTCGCTTGAAACTGTTGACTTGTCAGAGGGTTTCCCGTTTCAAAAACAATTTGAAACTCTAATAAACTCTTATTTTTAACAATTTTATCCAATCGTTTATTAACGATTTTCTTCGTATAAAATTGATTATTCTCATAAACAAATTCTCGAGAGAGAAATTTATTACTAATTTTCATCATTATCCCCTCGCAACTCAATTTTGATGACACTATCTACGTCACATGGGAGTGGATAAGTAAAATGCGGAATTTCACCAAATTGTGCAAAACACATATCTGGGAAAGCATTTGTTGTCCAACTCTTAGAAATTTTAACTTCACTTCCATCATGAAGGAAACTCATCCGTTTGATTTCTTCTTCCTTTATTCCTGGTAATGCAATCGGACCAATAGGTTGTTCAAATACATGAGCATAAATCACATGATCTTTCTTCGTGTAGTAGCCCCACTCTGGTTTTGGTAAATCGTATGCTCCCATACATCCATAAATGGATTCACCATTTCTTGTCATCCACTCATGGAAATCCTCTAGGATAGCAAGACTTGGTTGATTTATCCGTCCTAACGCATCCGGACCAACGTTTAGAATCATATTGCCGTTCTTGCTGACACATTCTACCAACTTACGAATGAGCGTCTTCGAACTCTTATACAGATAGTCGGTCGGATTATATGCCCAGTTATTATTCATCGTAAGACATAATTCCCAAGGCACAGGCTCCCCTTTATAATTTCGAATTCCTTCGTGAGGAACAATCTGTTCTGGACTCACAAAGTCTCCAGAATACAATTGAATCTCATCTGTCACAATACTTCCGAAACCTTCTCCTGAAGTCTCTAAACGATTATCTACAATCACATCTGGTTGATAGTGGCGAACCATTTCAATTAATTTGGTCGCTTGCCATTTCTCTCCCACCATGTCTTCATAAGAGTAGTCGAACCAGAGAATGTCGATTTTCCCATATTTTGTCACAATCTCTTTGACTTGATTGTGTAAATAAGTGAGATAGTTGTCGAAGTCTATTTGTTCATCCTTATAGGCTTCATTTCCTCGCATCGGATGATTTAAATCTGCATATTTTGGAAAATCCTTGTGATACCAATCGATAAGGCTGAAGTATAATCCTACTTTTAGCCCTTCTTCTCTCACCGCTTCAACGAATTCCTTCACTAAGTCTTTTCCAATTGGGGTATTGGTGGACTTGTACTCAGTGTAGTCCGAATCGAATAAGCAAAAACCATCGTGGTGTTTTGCAGTCAACACCATATACTTCATGCCGGCAGCTTTCGCCTGACGCGCCCATTCTCTAGGGTTATATTCCGTTGGATTAAACGATTCAAAATAAGGTTCATACGCTTCAACGGTTAGGCGTTGATGGCTTCTAATCCATTCGCCTTTTCCTGGAATCGAATATAAGCCCCAATGGATAAACATTCCGAAGCGAGATTCTCTGAACCAATCTGTTCGTTTATTAATAGCTTCCAATGAATTTTTCATCCTTTAACTGCACCTCCGCCTAACGCTTCAATAAAGTACTTGCTTGAGAAGGCAAATAGAATAATTGGAGGAAGCACAATGACAACAATCGCTGAGAATAATCCGTTGTAATTGGTATTGAAGCTTGTTGTAAATTGTCCTAGAAGTGCCGGTACTGTTAATTGATTTTTATCGATCACTAACATAGAAGCCCAATAATATTCATTCCAGTTATTGATAAACGCCAACACTGCCGCCGTTAAAATACCTGGTCTTGCAATTGGTAACATGATTTTCCAAAATGTCTGAGCGTAAGTAGCCCCATCGATTTCGGCTGCTTCTTCCAATTCTTTTGGAATAATTTGGAAGTAGTTTTTAATAATGAAAAAGCTCATCGCAATTCCACTACATGAATATACAAAGATTAAAGCGACTGGTGTATTATAAATCCCCAAAGTATTTACCAAACGATAAACGGGGAACGTCATTGCTGTTGCCGGAATAAACAATGTCGAATAAAGCATTGCTGTCACAATTTTCTTCCCTTTAAAGTCCATGCGAGCAATGACGTATGAAGACATCGAAATCATAACGATACTAATAACCACGGATACAAATACGACTTTAAAGCTGTTCCAGAAATAATTGAGAACATGTAATTCCGTAAACACCTTAATATATCCATCGATACTAAAGTCTGTTGGCAATGATAACCCTGGATTTTTCATAGGATCTGCTTTTAATGAAGATAAGAAAATCCATAAAATTGGGAAAATTGAAATAAGGCAGGTTAAAGCCATATAGATATAAACAATGATTTTTCCTGATTTAGATAAACCACTCATATGATTCTTATTCATGACTCTTCTTACCTTTCCGAGACTGCTTGTTGTCTCTATAAATTAAATTAATGCATAGGATAATGAGCATCCCGCCAATAATTTGAATAACACCAATTGTGTTTGCTCGCGCATATTGCGTACGAGAACTTGATACGGCTAATTCTCGAATGATGAAACTGATACTCTTTGTTCCTGCAGCCCCGTTTGTTAAGAAGAATACTTCGTTATAAAGTAAGAATCCGGAAGTGGCTGCCATAATGGAAACAGTCTTAATCGTTTCTTTAATCATTGGAATAGTGATATACCATTCTTTTCTCCATCCCGTAATATTATCTAAAATAGCGGCTTCTTGAATCGATTGAGGAATTGCAAAGATTTGTCCCAAAAGCATGATTGTTGAAGCTCCAGCAAAGAAGATGTATGCGCAAGTCATTGCAACGATATTAATACCTGGAGTAAGCAATACGGCTTCTTTGAACTCTGGATTGAATAATCGAATGACTTGGTTTACAACCCCAAAGTTAGGATTATAAATTTGTAAGAAAATCAACCCCATTGCTGCACTTGAGATAATACTTGGAATAATGTAAAGATTTCTTGATAATTTCCACCCCTTTAGTTTCTTCGATAAGGCGATGGCTACCGTAAGTGCTAATGGTACTTGAATCACCACACCAATGATGGCCCAACGAATCGAGTTAAATAATGCCTCTTGGAAAAATGGATATTCTTCAAAGATATAGCGGTAATTCTCGAATAACTTATCGAATCCTAAAAATTGTGGATTGTTTAGATTTGTGTAGTCCCATTTTGTAAAGGAAGTGATAAAAATGGTCGCTACAGAATAGAAATAGAATAGAAAGAAACAGACGAGTGTTGGTAATAGAAATAGGAATATAAATCTTCTCTTCTGAGCCTTTCTACTTTGCAATGTTGAAACTTTTTGTGCCATAAAGAAGCTCCTTTTCGTTAAATGCCTATAATCAAAGCTCAGTCGGCAACACCAACTGAGCTTCGTTTCAACTCCCGTAACTACTAATTGATTAATGATTTTAAGATATCTTGTGTTGCTTTAACTTTTTGTTCGATATTTACATTTTCTGCAGCACTTTCAGTTAATGCATTAATAATTGCAGTGTGAACATCGCCGCCCCAAACATCACTAATTGTTGGAACAATGCTTTTAGCATCTTTTACTTGGCTAATAGCTTGACCTAAAAGTTTTGTAGTTGGGTCAGTGCTCTTTTCAGCAATTTCTTTAACATTGATATTTGCGTCAGAAGGGTTTGCGCCTACTTTTTCAAAGATAATCTTTTGAACTTCGTCACTTGTCATATATTTCAAGAATTCAAGAGCTAATTTTTGTTTTTCTTCAGACATCTTGCTTGAAATTGTGATACCGCCACCTGAAGAGCTAATTGCTACGCCGCCAGGGTAGATTCCTGGTTGTAAGTTTGGATTCTTAGCCATTTCGCCAGAAGCCCATACACCGTTGAAGAAGACTGCTGATTTTCCTTCAGCGAAGTCTTTAGAATACGCATTTGCATCTCCACCAGCATTCTTAGAACCATTTGCTTGAAGTTCTGTCATAACCATTTTTAATGCTTCTGAAAATTCTTTTGATTCGATTGCTTCTTTTGTTAATGGTCCAGAAAGTAATTTGCGTCCAGCTTCAGACATTCCTAACAATGTATTGAATAGACGAATAGATGGTTCCCCTGTTCCGTATGCATATACTCCGTCAACTTTACGAACAGCAGCCATTGCTTCAGTGAAGTCTGCCCAAGTTTTCCATTGATCTGGAGTTTTTGCTCCTGCTTTAGCAAAGATTTCTTTGTTATACCAAAGACCCATTGTAAATAGTTGTTCGTGAACAGTGAAAATCTTTCCATCTTTTTGGTTTTGTTCATAGTTTAAACCAACATTTTTTTGTAAATTATTTTGATCAATGAAAGGTTTTAAATCTAAAACAAGATGTTGTTCAATCGCTGCAAGTGAAACAGCGTTCCCTGCTAAGTCAATAATATCTGGAAACTCCCCACTTGCTACTTTGTTTTTCATGATATCTTTTAAGTCACCATTCACAGGGATTGGTTTAAATTCAACATTTCCATTCGCATGCTCTTTAGCAAACTTGTCATAAATATCACGCATTACTTTAGCCACAGGCCACTCAGACTCATTATGGTGATATCCATGATAAAACTCTAACACTTGTTTTTCGCCACTTTTTTCTGCTGTACTATTGTTACCTGAGCTACTTTGTCCCCCACATCCAGCTAATAAAGCGATGGATGCTAAACCTACAATTGCCGTCTTGAAAAAATTCTTTTTCATGATAATTCCTCCATAGTTTTTTGTCTTATCCCAAACACCTTTTATTCGTATTTTATAAAAATTAAATCCTCCTTTTCCACGAATTCAAGCAATTAAATGGTTTCATTGAATTCATTAATTAAACTTCCTACAGATATCAATTTTATAAAACTAAAACACCATAAAATTCCCGTAGTTTTAATTTTGATATCGGTTTCATCATTACTATATTCCTAAAAAAAACAGTCTTCAATACTTTGAACGAAAAAAGAACAATGTTCAAAAAAATGGCACTTTTACGTTCAAAAACATCCAAAATCAGTCAATTTATTGATATAATAACCCCTTTTTCAATCTCTGAATCGAATTTTTCCTATTTTTAGGATTGAAGTCGTTCTTTTTCGGTCAATGGGTCTCTTTTTTTTCTAAAAAATTCTCGTATAATGAAGGAGAAGATTAAATCCTTAGGAGGGATATTATGGGACAAATTACAGAACAATTAAGACAGAAGTTTGTGGAGGTATATGGCACGGAGCCTGAGGCGAGTTTCTTTGCTCCGGGGCGCGTGAATTTAATCGGGGAACATACCGACTATAATGGCGGGCACGTGTTTCCTTGCGCGATTACGCTGGGGACTTATGCGTGGGTGAAGCCACGGCCGGATAAGAAGCTCCGTCTCTATTCGGACAATTTTCCGAAGGATGGCATTCGCGAGCTCGATATGACCGACCTGGCTTATAGGGGCAGTGACTCGTGGGCGAACTATGTCAAGGGCGTTTTCGTGTACTTGGCGGATCTTGGCTTCGCTTTTCTGCACGGTATGGACATCGCATTTTACGGAAACATCCCGAACGGCTCGGGCCTCTCATCGTCAGCCTCATTCGAGCTGCTCGTGGGCGTCATCGCTCGCAAAGTATATACTCTAGACATCGATACGCTGGGTCTTGTGAAGGTTGGGAAACGTGTGGAAAATGACTTCATTGGTGTGAATTCCGGCATCATGGACCAGTTCGCTGTAGGGATGGGCAAGAAGGACCACGCCATCTTCCTCGACTGTGCAACGCTGGAGTATGAACTCGTTCCAGTGAAACTCGGCGACTATCGTATCGTGATTATGAACACGAATAAACGCCGCGAACTGGCCGATTCGAAATACAACGAACGCTTTGCCGAAACACGCATTGCCTTGAAGGAGCTACAAGAACATGTGGCTATCGATAGTCTGGGAGACCTCACCATCGATCAGTTCGATGAGTTGAAGCATCACCTATCCAGCGAACTCTTTGTGAAACGTGCTCGTCATGCCGTTAGTGAAAACGAACGGACAGTGCTTGCGACACGTGTCTTAAAAGAAGGCGACCTCGCCCACTTCGGACGTCTGATGAACGAAAGCCATCTCTCTACCGAACTCGACTACGAAGTAACCGGTAAGGAACTCGACACGCTCGTGCATACCGCTTGGGAACAAGCAGGCGTTCTTGGCGCGCGTATGACGGGTGCGGGATTTGGCGGCTGTGCCATCGCGCTGGTGCATAAGAACCATATCGATGCTTTTGAGGCCAACGTTGCCAAGGCCTATACTGAAGAGATTGGCTACGCTCCAAGTTTCTACATTGCCGAAATCGCAGACGGGGCGCATTAATTTAAATAAAAAGAAAAGAGCATTGGATGTGGAAAATCCAATGCTCTTTCTGTGAAGGTATTTATTATCTACCCCTTCACTATAGCATACTTATTTTTATAATCAAGTAAATTAGTGGACACTTCCCTACTTTTTCTAGCAATAGTATAATGAACCTGAGAAGACGGAAAGTGGTGATGAGAGATGAGCAATTATTTAAAAGCAAATCAAGACAGATGGAATAATGTAAACAATGACTATACTGCGCCAGTGACACATGAAGAATTAGAAGAAGCTAAAAACCATCCAATTTCTGTTGCATTAACGGTTGGAAAAAAAGTTCCGAAAGAATGGTTTGAAAAAGCCAAGGGGAAAAAGATATTAGGGTTAGCTTGCGGCGGCGGACAGCAGGGCCCAGTTTTTGCCGCAAAAGGTTATGATGTCACCATAATGGATTTTTCGACATCACAATTACAAAAAGATGCGATGGTTGCTAAAAGAGAAGGTTTAACAATACATACCGTTCAAGCCGATATGACAAAACCATTCCCTTTTGAAGATGAAACGTTTGATATTATTTTTAATCCCGTTTCGAATGTCTATATAGAAGATTTAGAAAACATGTATAAAGAAGCCGCTCGTGTATTGAAAAAAGGTGGCTTGTTAATGGTCGGTTTTATGAATCCTTGGATATACATGTATGACGCCGACGTTGTATGGGACCAACCCGACGAGGAATTACTCTTAAAATTCTCCATCCCTTTTAATTCAAAAGAGCTTGAAGAACAAGGTAAAATCACCATCAATCCAGAATACGGATATGAATTTAGCCACACCTTAGAAGCCCAGATTAGAGGCCAACTGAAAAACGGTCTTGCGATGATTGATTTTTATGAATCGTGCGACAAAAGGCATCGATTATCCCGTTACGGCAATGACTATATCGCTACACTCTGCGTCAAATTATAATGTGATCGAAAATCATCGTGCAAATCGCGGACGACGCAAATTAATACAAACAAAAAAAGAGCATTGGATCTAGACCATCCAATGCTCTTTCTGGCTTTAGTGATTGAAA
>CALCML010000086.1 GCA_937967765.1 uncultured Carnobacterium sp. | reverse complement strand
TTTGAAGCTTCGAAGGTGTAAGACTTCGGCTTACACCGGTGCAACGTTACAGCTATTATGAAGACATCCGTGAGCATTCGCAGGAATCTTTCTTTATGTTGAGAAGGAACAGAATCTTTAAGAAATGCCTAAATCCTTTTAAATCGCGTGAATTCAATGATAAAATAAACTGACATCAACCGTGGAGGAACATATGGAAGAAAAGAAATTATTTATGAATACATATACTGGCCGCGTGTTTAATCCGCTTGAAATGGTGCCAGACAATGTTGCCATTGAGGATATCGCGCACGCCTTAAGTATGATGTGTCGAGGAAACGGACATCTTCGTTTCTTTTATTCAGTAGGATTACATAGCATTAATTGTGCACAAGAAGCGATTGTCAGAGGATATCAAACAGGAACAGTGCTTGCGTGTTTACTACATGATGCGACCGAAGCGTATATTGCCGATTTAATTCGTCCTGTGAAAAACCAGTTGCCAGAGTACGAAATCATGGAAAATAATCTATTCGAAGTGATTAAAGAGAAATTCTTCTTACAACATTTAGAAGAAAAAGAATGGGCAAAAGTGTGGGCGATTGATTATGAAATGCTCTCTAATGAATTGCCAATCATCTTAACGGATGAACCGATTATGGAAAAAGCGCCATTACTCAGCAGTCCAATTTTGGAAGAGAGAAGCATGAGAGCGGTCGAACTTGAATTCTTGAAGTTATTTAACGAGCTGTTTGAGACGTATCAAAAAGACGTGAAGAACTTAAAACGTGCGGAGCAGAAGAGAGAACTGGAGGCCATGACGCCAGGGAAACGACGCGCTGAAGAAAAACGAGTAGTCGAATGGCTGAAAGGAATGCCGCAATGGATCGAATCCAAAACGGTCGCCTTAACGATGCCAATGCGAATGGAGTTCCAGTTAGATTTAATTGTTCAAGAGGCTAGAAGCGCTGGTAAAACAATATTCGTTCCTGTGACAATGCCAGACAAGACATTGGTATTTGTTGAATGGAATGAACAAACAACCTTCAAACGCACTTCGTATGGTGCCCTAGAACCGGTTATCGATAGCACGCATCCGCTATTTGAAGTTAAAGACATTGATTTAATCATTGTTCCTGGACTACTTTATAGTACGAAAGGAGACCGTATTGGATTTGGCGGAGGCTATTACGATAGAACGTTACAAAAAGTAGACGATTATCGAATTCTTTCTCTAGCGTATACGACACAGGTGACGCCTGTTGTTGACTGGCCAGTATTTGAAACGGATATTCATATTCCAACGATTATTACAAGTGAAGGAGTGGTTCGAGATGTTTAAGATTAACCCTTGGAAATTAGAACGCATGAAGCGTAACTTCAATGAGAATTTCAGCTTTACCTACTTATTCTTAGCGATTCAAGCAGCGCTGTTTATCGTGATGACGCTAGCAGGTGGTAGCACGAATGGACAAGTTCTTGTAAATTTTGGTGCGAAATTCAATCCGTACATCATTCATCAACATGAATATTATCGCTTCTTAACACCGATTTTCTTACATATTGGACTGGAACATATCTTGTTTAATAGCGTGTTTTTATACATGATTGGTCGTCAGATGGAGTACGAAATTGGGCACTGGAGATTCCTTGCGGTGTATTTGTTATCAGGAGTTATGGGAAATCTTGCAAGTTTTGCCTTTTCTTCAAGTATCTCAGCAGGGGCAAGTACGGCGCTCTTTGGACTGATGGGTGCTGTGGTTTATCTATCACGCAAACATGGCTACATTCGTTCTTTTAGACAAATGGGCGTGCAATACGCAGGACTTATCATTATCAACATTGTCCTTGGATTTATTAATTCAGCCGTCGATAACTTTGGACACTTAGGCGGACTCGTTGGTGGGTACTTAGTGATGATGGCGATTAGCTTTAGAGGGGACCGACTCACAAAACCTGCTTCACGCATTGCAGGACTCGTTGCGTATTTTGTTATCGCAATTTTACTTTTTGCACTAGGAATGAAAAGATAATGCTGTTATAATGTAAGCATATACAAAATTCATGGAGTGAATACAATGGAAAAGAAAATTATTGGTATTGATTTAGGTGGGACTTCCATCAAATTTGCGATTATTTCACTTGAAGGTGAAGTTCAACAAAAATGGTCGATTCCTACCAACATTTTAGACGAAGGAAGCCACATTGTGGACGATATTATCGACTCAATTCGTCATCGTTTAGACTTATTAGGACTAACAAATGAAAATTTTGCTGGTATCGGGATGGGTTCTCCAGGTGTTGTTGACAGAGAAAATGGTACAGTTATTGGTGCCTACAACTTAAACTGGAAAACATTACAACCATTGAAAGAAAAAATTGAAGGAGCACTTGAAATTCCGTTCTTCATTGATAATGATGCGAACGTTGCAGCACTCGGTGAAAAATGGATGGGTGCTGGTGGAGATCAACCAGACGTAACCTTCTTTACACTTGGAACAGGTGTTGGCGGTGGGATTATCGCTGAAAACCGTCTGATTCACGGTGTAGCGGGTGCCGGCGGGGAACTTGGACATATCGCCGTTGATTTCAGTGAGCGTCCTTTTGCATGTACTTGCGGTAAAAAAGGCTGTCTTGAAACAGTAGCGAGCGCAACAGGGATTGTGAACTTAGCACGTCGATATGCAGACGAATATGCTGGAGATTCAGAGTTGAAAGCAAGAATCGACGATGGACAAGATGTGAGTGCAAAAGATGTGTTTGATTTAGCAAAACAAAACGATCCACTCGCATTAATCGTGATTCGTCATTTCTCAAAATACTTAGGAATTGCATGTTCACACGTTGCGAATATGTTAAATCCATCCTTCATCGTTATCGGTGGTGGAGTGAGCGCTGCAGGAGAATTCTTGCTAGAAGGCGTTCGTAAAGAATATGAACAATTAGTATTCCCACAAGTTCGCGAAACAACACACTTACGTTTAGCAGAACTTGGGAACGATGCAGGAGTCATTGGAGCAGCTTCTTTAGTGCTTTTGAAAGATTAGAAGAAACATGATACAATATCTCTTGTCTTATTAAAATTATTTTTGAAGGAGTTTAGTCTCATGTGGTATATTATTTGGGCTTTATTTATGGCCTACGGAATTTACTTATTTGTATTGGTTTGGATGCGTCAATCTGCAGCTAAAGTGGTTAGCGCTGAAGAGTTCGGAAAGGATTTACGTCA
>CALCML010000085.1 GCA_937967765.1 uncultured Carnobacterium sp. | reverse complement strand
CTATAACGCTCCGCATTCCGTTCATACCCGCGAAGTGTTAACAACCATCGATGAGAAAGTCTTCAGCGTCAACCGTTTCTTTGTGGATTTACGCGATAAATTAATCGACGGTGCGCGTCATAATTTCGTGAATCATTATGATGAGATTATGGCAGGGACGTTTAACCAAGACTTATTTAAAAATTCTTGGGCTGAAGATCTGTATGTAATTCTTCGTAGATTATCAGAAGAGAAGATCTATGATCATAAAGGAATCTTGAGATTAGAAATCGCGGGATACACAACGCTCACTTATTTATTAGATAGCTTTGTGCCATCTCTTGTGTCGTATGATACGAATCGTCAATTAGACTATGTAGAGTTGAAGAAGATTGGTATTATTTCTGAAAGCCAAAAACGTTCTTATCATTACTTCGCAGAAGGAAAGAGCGAAGTTGAAAAATTATACTTACGACTTCTATTAGCGACAGATTTCATTTCAGGAATGACAGATAGTTATTCACATCGTCTCTATTTAGACATGGTTGGAATTTAATTCAAAGTAGACCATTACCATATATGGTAATGATCTACTTTTTTTATAAAAAGACCATATATGGTCTTTTTTCGCTTCAAAAATAAAAAGACCGCCAACGAAATTGTACTCGTTGGCGGTTTCAGTTTATCTATATTAATTGAATGTTGGTCGTTTTTTCTCAACTGGAATACTGATTTCAACAAAGTTATCAGCATGAATAATATCCAGTCCTTCTGGTTCCATATGGAATAGGCGATGAACGACGAATTCAATTTCAACATCTTTAATACGTCTTTTTCTGTTTAAGATTACAATATCACGGTGAGTGGCAGCGTCAGCATAGAAAACAGTTGTTTGACCAAGTGAATATACCTTGATGAAGTACGCATCTGTATTTGCTAACTGTTCATTGACAAGTTGCGAGTGAGAATTGGTAATATCGATAAGTTTCATAGACACAGCCTCCTTCTGAAAAAATTCCTTGAAACCATTATACATTTTTTTTGCTTCATTTTCACCTACAAATTTAAGAAAAGTTATTAAATTTTAAAGAATTTTCAATCAAGAGATTTTTTTGTAAGTGTGATAGGGATTGTGATGAAAGTGCTTTTAAAAAATGTATTTAAATAGTTGTTAAATCTCTCAAAAAATGGTAATCTTATTAATTGAAAGGGTTGTATTTTTGAGGCTTACATGCTCTCGAACGTACATTTCTTAACAAAAATTTACTTTCAAAGGAGACTTTCAATATGGAAAAGAAAGAATATCATGTAATCGCAGAAACAGGGATCCACGCTCGCCCAGCAACTTTATTAGTTCAAACAGCAAGCAAATATAGTTCAGATATCCAATTAGAATACAAAGGTAAATCTGTTAACTTAAAATCAATCATGGGCGTTATGTCATTAGGTGTTGGCCAAGGTGCTGACGTAGTGATCACTGCTGAAGGTGCTGACGAAGCAGAAGCATTAGCAGGAATCGACGAAACAATGAAAAAAGAAGGATTAGCTGAATAATATGAAACCAACATTACAAGGGATTGCTGCTAGTGATGGCATCGCAATTGCCAAAGTATATACTTTGACTGAGCCTGATTTAACAGTGACAAAAGTGACTGTAGAAGATTCAGAAAAAGAAGTTTCACGCTTGGATGATGCATTAGCAGCGTCAATTAAAGATGTCGAATTAATTAAAGAGACTGCATTAAAAAACTTAGGTGAAGAAGAAGCGCAAGTTTTCGATGCTCACTTAATGGTTTTAAGCGATCCAGAATTAATTGGACAAGTAAAAGATAGCATTACATCAAATAAAGTGAATGCGGAATCTGCATTAAAAGAAGTAACAGATATGTTTATTTCTATTTTTGCAGGAATGGAAGATAACCCTTATATGCAAGAACGTGCTGCGGACATTCGTGACGTATCAAAACGTATCTTAGCACACCTTTTAGGCGTTAAAATTCCTAGTCCAGCCACTATTAAAGATGAAGTGATTATCGTTGCTGCCGATTTAACACCGAGTGATACAGCTCAATTAAATCGCCAATACGTTAAAGCTTTCGTTACTGATATTGGTGGACGTACTTCTCACTCAGCTATTATGGCGCGTTCTTTAGAAATTCCAGCAATCGTTGGTACTAAAGAAGTGACTTCAATTGCTAAAGACGGAGATATCATTATCGTGGATGGTTTATCAGGGGATGTATTCCTTAACCCATCTGAAGAAGTGGTTGCTGAATACCGTGCTAAAGCAGAAGCATTTGCGGCTCAACAAGCTGAATGGGAAAAATTAAAAGATTCAAAAACTTACACTAAAGATGGCCATCAAGTTGAATTGGCTGCAAACATTGGTACACCAAAAGACCTAGAAGGTGTAGTGCACAATGGTGCAGAAGGTGTTGGTTTATACCGTACAGAATTCTTATACATGGATTCTCACGAAATGCCAACAGAAGAAGATCAATTTGAAGCTTACAAAGCTGTTTTAGAAGGCATGAATGGAAAACCTGTTGTCGTTCGTACAATGGATATCGGTGGGGATAAAGAGTTACCATACTTACCATTACCACACGAAATGAACCCATTCTTAGGATATCGTGCAATTCGTATTTCATTACATGAACCAGCAATGTTCCGTACACAATTACGTGCGTTATTACGTGCTTCTGTATACGGTAAATTACGTATCATGTTCCCAATGATTGCGACATTAAATGATTTCCGTGGCGCTAAAGCATTATTAGAAGAAGAAAAAGCTAAATTAATCGCAGAAGGTGTTGCAGTCAGCGATGATATCCAAGTAGGTATCATGATTGAAATTCCTGCTGCCGCAGTTTTAGCTCACCAATTCGCTAAAGAAGTGGACTTCTTCAGTATCGGAACAAACGACTTAATCCAATACACAATGGCTGCTGACCGTATGAACGAACGCGTTTCATACTTATACCAACCATACAACCCATCAATCTTAACGTTAATCAAACACGTGATTGATTCAGCACACAAAGAAGGCAAATGGGCTGGAATGTGTGGAGAAATGGCTGGGGATCAAACAGCTGTACCTCTATTAGTAGGTCTTGGATTAGACGAGTTCTCAATGTCTGCATCAAGTGTTCTAAAAACACGTAGCTTAATTTCTAAATTAACATTAAGCGATATGCAAGCATTAGCAGATAAAGCTATTAACGAATGTGCAACTGTTCAAGAAGTTGAAGCATTAGTTGAAGAAGCTGTATCTAAAATCTAATAAATAGATAGCCTGAACACCTGGGGGAAACCTTGGGTGTTTTTTTGAAGCCCAAATTCTAAAAAAGTGTTAAAACCGATAATATTCCTTGATAAAGTATGTTCACAAAGAAAGGAATATGCTATACTCTGTTGGTAGATTATTTTGAGAGGTTTAAGTATTGAAAAAGTTAAAAGGTTTCTTTATTGGATTAGTATTAGCAATTATAACAGTCGTTATTTTTGTTCCTATTCAAGTTCAAAAAATTAATCAATATTATAAGGTGAATGATAATAGTGTTCGTTATAATACAAGTTATAACAAACATAAAAGTAGAGAGATTCTGACAGCTAACTATGATGAGAACACTCATCTGTTATTAGGGTCTTCTGAACTTACCGTCGCTAATAAAAAAGAATTCCATCCAGCGCAAATGTTTAATTATGATGATTTTCATCTATTACAAGTTGGGGGCGGATTCTTCCAAAATGTGATTCAAGCATCAACATTGGCTTCATTAGAGCCGATTATGACACAGAAGAAAGTGGCTATTATTGAAAGTTTAAATTGGTTCGATCAAAAGGGAATGAGACAAGATGCTTTTGAAAGTCGAGTTTCAAAAGAGCATGTGTATTATACGTTGATGAATCCAAAACTTTCAAAAGAAACAAAATTAAAATTTATTAACCGAGTTTTAGAGTTGTCAGCAAAAAATGAATCATTAGTTAGTTCATTTGAAAGATATAAACGTGTGCTTGTTGAAGGGGAAGGTTCTCAAATTGATCAGTTTATGATTCAAATGGAATTGTCTAAATTTTCCTTAAATGTTGTACAAGCATTTTATGATGAACATTCATTAGAAAGCTTCCCATCCAAAGGAAGTACAATGCCTGATTATAACTGGGATGAAGTGTTGGCTAAGAACGAGGAACAAGCTAAAAAGGATACTCAATCGAATGAGTATCATTTTGACGATTGGTATTATAAAAAACGTATTGAAGGTAATTTAGAATCGTTTAAAGATTCCGCAGCCACTTTTAAGTATACGGATTCTCCAGAGTACGAAGACTTCAAGTTGTTTTTAGAGATTGCAAAGGAATTAGGGGTGGAGGTTCTTGTAATCACATTCCCTGTTAACGGACCGTGGTATGATTATATTGGAATTGACGCTTCGCAACGAAATGCCTTTTCAACAAAAATCAATGAGATTGTCAAAGACGCTGGCGTGAAGCAGGTCGATTTAACGTCACATGATTACGATCCTTATTATATATGGGATGCAACTCATCCTGGATGGAAGGGGTGGCCTTTAGTTGAAAAAGAATTGGTCAAGTTTTTTAAAGAAAATGGATAATGTATTAGTATGGTCACTAGTATTTTATGTGCTTATTACTAGTGTTCTACTTTATTGTATATTTACAGATTTCACAAATGCAGCAGAATTTATCTACAATGCATTCTAAAAATGAAGGTTTTTAGCTAGGAAGGTTCCTCTTTCCTAGCTTTTTCAGTTTTTTACATTGATTGAAAAGGCAAAGATTAGTATAATACAGTCATTAAGACTCGAGGTGACGACATGAAAAGACAAAGAACTTTTCAAATGGTATTAAGTGCGATGTTTATCGCAATGATTATTTTACAAAGTTTTGTTCCGTTTTTAGGGAACTTACCATTAGTG
>CALCML010000084.1 GCA_937967765.1 uncultured Carnobacterium sp. | reverse complement strand
GCTAAAGCAGAAAGTGCGAATGCACATGTCATTAATCCCAAAAGAAACTTAAATTTACGTTTTTCCATTCCTATCCTCCTTGTAATTCAATTTATTTTACAAAGAAATTCTTAAGATTTCAAATAGAAAGAAGCAAATTCGTAACATTTTTGTAATCTTTACGAAATTTGCTTCCAACTTTTTTCAACATTATTCATTAAATTGTTGAGACGTTCTACTCTTCTTTCTAATATCGAAAAAATTAAAACATTCTCATCATCCAACTCAATCGTACCTAATGCGATTCCCGCTTGTTGTAATTTTGCAGAAACACACTCTAAATACTCTGATACAGAACACTCTACAGAGCAAGTCTGCAATTCTTGCTGTGCGATTCCTTTTAACAACTTTAATTTTGGAAGCTTACTAGCTAAAGTACTAGCATTATCTCTCCAATAAATTTGAGTTGCATAGGCTTCTTTTTCAAGTGTTAATAGCATTAGTAACCAATAATCGTCTTGCGCTTGTTCCAATAGGTCAGCGAACTCATCATTCCAGTTCACATCATCTTCTCGTAGTTCTTCAATCAATAAATCAGGATTATCAAAATAACTCTCTAAAAGTTGTCTGATACGTTCACTATGACCAGTAATGATATCGGCAATTTGATGATAAGCTTCCTCATCAGAATCACTATCCACTTCCACAGATTCACTATAAAACGTTTCTTCCATTTCAAAGTCATCTTTACGTTTATTTTTTCGATTAAATAACCACATAGGTCGCGCCTCACTTTGACTGAGTTCTTTTCCATAGTATATCAAACATATTCCGAAGAATAAATACGAAAAACAAAAAAGCAGAAAGATTTCTCCTTCTGCTCGTTAATTATTCTAAATTGAATCTCCGTTAAAAATTGAGTTTTTAACGATGACATAATCTACTTTGCGGATAGCTTCAATATCTTTACCACCTGCATATGAGATTGATGATTGTAAGTCTTGTTGCATTTCAATAAGCGTATCTTGCAGCGATCCTTTATAAGGAACGACAATTTTCTTACCTTCAACGTTCTTACGTTCACCTTTTTGGAATTCTGACGCACTACCGAAATACTCTTTATAAAGCATTCCATTCACTTCAACAGTTTTACCTGGAGATTCTTCGTGACCAGCAAATAATGATCCAATCATGACCATAGTCGCACCAAAACGAATTGATTTAGCGATGTCTCCGTGAGTACGGATTCCTCCATCTGCAATCAATGGTTTACGTGCAGCTTTTGAGCACCAACGTAGTGCAGCAAGTTGCCATCCACCAGTACCAAAACCTGTTTTAATTTTCGTAATACATACTTTACCAGGTCCAATCCCTACTTTAGTAGCATCAGCCCCAGCATTTTCTAATTCACGAACGGCTTCTGGAGTACCTACGTTACCAGCAATAACAAATGCTTCCGGTAAATGTTTTTTAATGTGCTTAATCATGTCAATAACTGAATTTGAATGACCATGCGCAATATCAATTGTAATGTAATCAGGAACAAGTCCATTTTCTTTTAATTCTACAATAAAATCATATTCTTGAGGTTTTACACCTACACTAATTGATGAGATTAATCCACGTTCTTTCATTCGTTTTACAAATGGTAAACGACTAGCTTCATCAAAGCGGTGCATAATATAAAAATATCCATTTTCTGCTAAAAATTCAGCAACAGATTCATCAATAACGGTTTGCATGTTTGCAGGAACCACCGGTAATTTAAAGGTGTGTTTCCCTAATTTAACCGTAGTATCACACTCCGAACGACTATTTACAATACATTTATTTGGGATTAATTGAATATCCTCATAATCGAATGCATTTAATTCAAACATTTAACATCCTCCTAATTCGTTAATGCGTACTTATGTAGTATACATGAATTCTCGTGAAAATGCATTAAATAGTTTTCAGAACCGTTCAAATACTTCTTAAATGAAGGCAAACAAAAAAGCCTAGGCGAACCTAGGCTATGAAAGTGTTGATTAGTCTTTTCTGCTTCCGAATAGACGTAAGATATCTAAGAAGATATTGATGAAGTCTAGGTATAATTCTAATGCACCTAGAATCGCAATCCCTTCAAGAGCTGATTGTCCTTCGTAGTAGTCATACATATTTTTTAATTTTTGAGTATCGTACATTGTTAACACGATAAAGATGATTAATGAGATACCAGACATAATCAATTCAACTACTGTACTATGGAAGAAGAACACGTTGATCAAGCTAGCAATGATTAACCCTAATAAAGCTCCCATTGCTTGACGACCAAAACTTGTTAAGTCTTTCTTCGTAGTAAATCCTACGATTGATAACCCTGCGAATAACGCACAAGTTGAAACAAACGCTTGAACGATACTTCCTAACTCATAAACTTGTGCTACTATGAAGAATGTAAATCCTGTTAATGCTGCATATAAACAATATGAAACAATATAACGAATTGGTCTACCAAGTTCTTCATAATTTGGACGCATTACAAATACAAGTATTAATTGCGCAATAAAGATAACCCACATTCCGTATCCACGAGTCATTACCATGAAATCGAAGAATGCACTATAAAGCTCTGGAACTGTACTAAATAGGTAAGCAACTAAAGCAGAAATTGCTAGTCCTCCAAACATCCAAGCATACACTTTCATGAAAAATTGATTTCTTCCAGAAATACTGGATTCAACACCATAATGATTATTTTCCATTATTTCGCCTCATTTCAAATTTTATTATAGATGTATTATAGCATATCTTTTACTAAACCGTAAATAAATTGTTCTGGTTCAAACGGTTGTAAATCGTCCATTTGCTCCCCTAATCCGATAAACTTCACTGGAATGTTTAATTCATGACGAATTGAGAGGATTACCCCACCTTTTGCAGTTCCGTCTAATTTCGTTAAGATGAGCCCTGTAATGTTAATCGTCTCACCGAATTGTTTCGCCTGAACAAGAGCATTTTGGCCAGTTGTTGCATCTAATACTAATAATGTTTCATCTGCACCTGTTTCAATTTCACGAGAGATAATACGATTCATCTTCTCTAACTCTTTCATCAAGTTCACTTTGTTTTGAAGACGACCAGCTGTATCGATTAATAAGTAATCGAAGTTTTCTTCTTTAGCTTTCTTAATCGCATCAAATACAACAGATGATGGATCTCCACCTTCACGACCGGATACTACAGGAACACCTACACGTTCGCCCCATACTTCTAGTTGTTGGATGGCACCGGCACGGAACGTATCTCCTGCAGCTAATAGAACTTTATTTCCTTCTTGTTTTAATCTCCAAGCGATTTTACCGATGGTGGTTGTTTTACCAACCCCATTCACTCCGACAAACATTAATACGGTTGGACGTCCTTCTGCTTTCTTCAATGCAGATAAGTTATCTTCCCCTTTTTCGTAAATGTCGACCATCTTCTCAATGATGACCTCTTTTACTTGGCCAGAAGTCGTTGCATTTTGCAGACGCACTTCATCACGTAAGGCATCCGTAATGGCTAAAGTCATTTCAAAACCAACATCTGAAGAAATAAAGGTTTCTTCTAAATCTTCAAAGAAGTCTTCGTCGATTTCTCTAAAATCAGCAAGGAATTCGTTTAAACGATCTGAGAAACTACGACGCGTTTTCTCCATCCCTTTGTCATATTTCTCAATGACAATCGACTCTTTCGTCTCCTCGTGTTTAATGACTTCATCTTCACCGGTAAAGGCACGTTTAATTCGATCAAATAATCCCATGTTTTCCCCTCACTTTACGCTTGTTTATTCATTTCTAAAATATGATAAATGGCCTGCGCAACACCAGATTCTTCATTTGTCGCTGTCACATATTTTGCCACTTCTTTGACTTCTTTTGAACCATTGCCCATCGATACTGGATAACCAACAACCGTTAACATCGGCAAGTCATTTTCCTCATCACCACACGCTGCCATCTCATCTAGCGAGATTCCTAGAATTTCTCCTAACATTTTCAAGCCGTTTCCTTTTGAAACATGTTTAGGAACAACCTCTAATAAAAATGTTCTCGACTTCATACAGTTGAAGCGTTCAAAGAATTCTTTTGGTAATTTTGCAATTCCTTCATCTAAAATATCTTGTTCAATACAAAGAACGGCTTTGTTAAAGATATGTCCTTCTTCGAAATCTTCCGGATTCTTTTGTTCAAATGTAATTGGGTGTGGTAATGTGTTATAAATTGACGGACGTCCTTCTGGAGGCGTTGGCTCGTAAGCTCTCACCGTATCAATCATCACTAATGGAAGCCCTACTTTTGTAACTTCTTCATGGCAATACTTCATATCTTCAACAGTATGTCCTGTTTCATAGACGATTTCTCCATGTTTTGTTTTTTGAATCAAACCACCATTGAAATTAATCGCGTAATCGTCATCTCCCATTAAGTCTAATTCTTCAAGTAAGTGAACGATACTTACAATTGGTCGACCAGTACAAAGAACCACTTTAATCCCATTTTCTTTAGCCAATTTAATGGCTTTTTTATTCTCTTCTGTTATTTTCTTTTCACCAGTTAATAATGTTCCATCTAAATCTAGTGCAATTAGTTTAATCAACTATAAAACTCCTTTAAGCATTTCTGCTTTCATTATACGCTCATTGTACGTATCTAGTTTATTATACCACAAAACACATCATTTCGTATTGAAAAATAAGAGGCAGCACGCATTTGCCACCTCTTATTTCCTATTTTGCTTCTTCTAATTCATCGAAGTCTTCAAACTTAACTGAAGCTAGTTTTGAGACCCCTGATTCTTGCATAGTTACTCCATACAACACATCGGCTTCTTCCATCGTACCACGACGGTGAGTAATCACAATGAACTGCGTACGGTTTGTAAATTCTTTTAGGTAACGACCATAACGCGCTACGTTAGCCTCATCCAGTGCTGCTTCAACCTCATCGAGTAAGCAGAACGGAACTGGCTTCACTTCTAAGATTGCAAATAGTAATGCAATCGCCGTAAAGGCACGTTCTCCACCAGAAAGTAAGCTGAGTGATTGCAGTTTCTTTCCAGGCGGTTGAGCAATAATCTCAATCCCTGTCTCAAGAAGGTTATCTGGATCTGTTAATTCAAGTGTCGCACGGCCTCCACCAAATAAGCGAGGGAATGTTCGCTCAAACTGAGTACTTACCGCATCAAATGTTGTCTTAAAGCGTGTAGTTACTTCTTCGTCCATTTCCGTAATCGTTTCTTCAAGCGTTTGTTTAGCTTCTAGTAAATCTTGTTGTTGCGCTGTTAAGAATGTGAAACGTTCTTGTACCGCTTCAAACTCCTCAATCGCTAACAAGTTTACCGCACCCATTTGTTCGATTTGTTGTTTTAAGCTACGAACGAGTTTCGATGCTTCTTCAATCGACATGTCTAGTGTTGTTTTAGCAATCGCTGCTTCAAACGTTAATTCGTATTCTTCGCTCAAGTACGTTAATTTTTGGTCAATTGAGATTTCGAAACGATTCGCTTTTGTTTCTAATCGAGTTTGATTCTTCAATTGTTCTTGTAATTGATGTTGCGCTTGTGTACGAGAAGCTTCTGACTGTTTTACATGAATTTCAAGAGCCGCACGCTCATCACGTAACTCTTTAATCAATGCATCTAATTCATCCACTTCGCCTTTTAACGCGTCAAATTCTTCTTGGATTTTCGCGTAAATGGCCTCATCTTCCTCTTGGTTACGAGACTGTTCAGATTTCTTAGAGTGTAATAATTCAATTTGATCTTCTAAGCGAGTTTTTTGAAGTTTCGTTTGATGAATTTCACGTTTTTCTTGGTTAAATTGCTCTTGAACACGAGCTCGATTTGTTCCAAGTTCTTGCAATTCTTTTTGTTTTTCTTGAATTTGTTGAGTCTTATCTTCATTCGATAATTGAAGGTAATCCAATTCTTTTTTCAAGGATGCATTTGCTTTTTGAAGAGCCACCAATTTCTCATGGTTTTCAACATATTGCTCTTCCAATTGCTCATATGCTTCAATGAGTTCATCCATTTCAAATTGGTTTGCTTGTTGAATACGTTCGTGCTTTTGAACTTCTTCAAGAGCAAATCTTGATTGGAATTCTAATTGGTTGAGGGTTTGTTCCAATTGAGTATGACTTGCATTTAATTCGCGATACTCTTCTTCTAGCTTGTTCTTTTCAGCTGTCACTTTTTGGAACTGTGCTGATAATTTTTCGTATTCAGCCTTTGCTTCTTCAAATTGCTTCGTCACTGTTTCTAGTTGACTGTTACGTCGAACAAGTGATTGTTGGCCAGAGTTCTTAGAAGCTCCCCCTGTCATCGAACCGCCAGCATTTACGACATCCCCTTCAAGTGACACAATACGATAGCGGTAACCAAGTTGTTTTGCTAATAGTTGTGCTACTTGTAAGTTTGTCGTTACAAGAGTTGTTCCAAGTAAATTTTTGATAATAGAAACATATTTTTTATCTGATGAAACAAGTTCGCTTGCAATACCAATAAATCCGTCGACTTTTTTCGCTTGGTTCAGAACTGTATCTGGTACTTGTTTTTCTTTAATAATTGATAATGGTAAGAACGTTGCACGTCCTAGACGATTCGTCTTCAAGTACGTAATCGCTTTGGCAGCAGCCTTCTCATCCGTTACTACAATATGCTGACTTGTTGATCCTAGCGCGATATCGATGGCTGTTGTTAATTGTTCATCTACGCGGATTAGTTCCGCTACAGAATTGACAACACCCGGTAAATCCGTTTTGTGTTTAAGAACTTCACGAACGCCTTGATAGTAACCAGCGTAGTCTTCAGAAACTTGTTTTAAGCTTCGAACCGTCGCTTGTAATTGTTGAAGGTGGCGTTCTTTTTCCATCCCTTCACTAGAAAGTGTTGCATGTTTTTCATTCACTTTTGCTAATTTTTCTCTTAAAGCAGAAAGTTGTTTTTCACAAGCGACCTCTTCCTTAGTGAGTTCTTCAATTTTTTCGACAAAATGATTTGCTTTTTCTTCTAAAGCGCGATGTTCTTCATCAAAGGAATCAAAACGCTCTGTCATTTTTTCTTGAGTGTTTTGGTTTACTTCCATCGACTTCTCAAGGTTCTTCTCTTGGTTGAGTAAACGTGAGATTTCTTGTAGTTGCTCAATATAACGATTTTGAAGTTCTTTAACGCTTTCTTCATTACTTTGACTTAATTGGTCTAATTCTTCGACTAATTGACTCCAAGCCTCTTCTACGTTCTTTAATTCGACCTTACGCTCCACTTGATTCTTTTCAAGCTGTAAAAGTTTTGCTTCCACTTCTTCTAACTCACGAAGCGCGGCAGCTAATGCTTCTTGATTTTCCTCATCGCTACGTTCAGCGAATTGACGACGTTGCTCGAATACTTTCCGTTGCCCATCCAATTGTTCAACTTTTTGGATTAATTCCACGTATTCTTCTTGCTTTGCATCGAGTTCTTCATTACGAGCTTCAAGTTTTACTTGGTTTTCCTCAATATCTACTTGAAGGCTTTCTAATGTTGCTTCTGTTTGTGCTAATTGCTCTTGCAGTTGTTCTACTTCTTGAAGAGCTACTTTCCACTGAGCATTCAACGTTTCGATTTCGACTGCTAAAAGTGCTGTTTCTACATCTTCTAACTGTTCTTTCCTCGAAACATACGCAATCGCCTTTTCACGTTGCTCTTCCAGTGGTGCTAATTGCCCTTCAATCTCATGAAGAATATCTTCCACACGATTCAAGTGATCTTGTGTTTGATTTAATTTACGTTGCGCTTGATTTTTACGGTCTTTGTATTTTAATACTCCAGCCGCTTCTTCGATAATCATTCGACGTTCTTCAGGCTTTTCGTTAAAGATTTGCTCTACTTTCCCTTGCGAAATCAAAGCAAACGAGTCTTTCCCTAACCCTGAGTCCATCATTAAGTCAGTAATGTCTTTTAAACGAACTGGTTTCTTGTTAATTAAGAAATCACTTGCCCCATTACGATTCAAACGACGCGTTAACACGACTTGTGTTTGATCCGTTGCCAACACTTTGTCTTCGTTATTGATATACAGATTAACTTCGGCAATATTCACTGGTTTTCTTGTTTGAGAACCTGCGAAAATAACGTCATCCATCCTCTTCCCACGTAAACTCTTAGCCGATTGTTCCCCAAGAACCCATTTGATTGCTTCAGAAAGATTAGACTTTCCACTACCATTTGGTCCTACAACCGCAGTCACGCCTTTATCGAATTCAATTGTTGTCTTATCGGCAAATGATTTAAATCCCGACATTTCAATTTTTTCTAATTGCATGCTTTAATCCTTTCTTTCTATGAAAGTGAACTCTGTGTTAGTTCTTCCATAGTCAATTTTGCGGCCATTTGTTCGGCTGCCTTCTTTGTTTTACCACTCGCAGTCTTGTATTTCTTTCCGTCCACAGTTACTTGAACGGTAAATACTTTATCATGCGAAGGTCCTTCTTCTTTAATCAATTCATAACGAATATGAACTGTCCCATTTTGTTGCAAATACTCTTGTAACTCAGTTTTGAAATCAGTAATCAGTTCATAACGTCCATTTTTAATTTTAGGAACAATCACTTGGTCTAAGAAGCGTTGCACTTCTTCCATCCCTTTATCAAGGTAAAGAGCACCGATAAACGCCTCGAACACGTCACATAAAACCGCTGGCTTTTCACGCCCACCGCTCAGTGTTTCTCCTTTTCCAAGTAATAAATACTCGTTCAGAGAACATTCCTTTGCAAGCATTGATAAACTATCTTCGCAAACGATTTGAGCTCTTAGTTTCGTTAATTGCCCTTCTTTAAAATGAGGAAATTGTCTAAAGAGCCAATCAGAAATATTCAGTTCTAAAACCGCATCTCCAAGAAACTCAATGCGCTCGTTATAGATTCCCTTCATCTCTTTATGCTCATTGGCATACGAAGAGTGAGTCATCGCTTCGACGAGCAATGCCTCGTTATTAAACGAAATATCGAACTTCTCTTTTAAAATTGCTGAGAGTGCTTTTATCTCTTTCATGATGGCCTCCTGAAAAATTCCTTATCTTCAATATTATACGCGTTTT
>CALCML010000083.1 GCA_937967765.1 uncultured Carnobacterium sp. | reverse complement strand
TCTTTTGATGATGGGGTGGAGTATTCTTCAACTATTGGTTCAGATGGGTAGAATGTTCCGTGTAAAAAGGGTGACAACGTAATAAATCGAATGTAGTTCTATTTTTGGAGTAGAAAACAAACCGGAATGATACAAGTTCTGGGGGAAGTTCTACTCCGTTTTTTGTTAGCGTAATAACCCTAATTTTGCTATAATAAAGGATATGAGTTTAAGGGAGGGCAACGAATGGAATTAGAAAAAACAACGCAAATGAACTTGCTTGTAGAGTTCTATGGCAGCCTTTTAACCGATAAACAACTCGAATATATGGAGCTCTATTATGGGGATGATTATTCGCTGGGTGAAATCGCCGAAGAATTTGACGTGAGCCGTCAAGCAGTATATGATAATATCCGCCGCTCGGCAAAGTTATTAGAAAACTACGAAGAGAAATTACATCTAGTCGCTGATTTCTATAAACGCCAAGAGCACTATGATGAATTAGAAAAAGAGATTCAAAAGAACTATCCTGAGGCAACACAGCTTGCTTCAATCGTTTCAAAATTACAAGAGATGAATAAATAAACTCAAGGAGTGAAATTATGGCATTCGAAGGATTATCAGATCGCCTGCAAAATGCGATGACTTCCGTTTCACGAAAAGGAAAAATTACGGAAGCTGACTTAAAACAAATGATGCGTGAAGTGCGTCTTGCGCTTTTAGAAGCCGACGTTAACTTCAAAGTTGTAAAAGACTTCGTGCGTAAAGTGAACGAACGTGCATTAGGGGCTAATGTGCTTGAAGCATTATCACCAGCACAACAAGTCGTTAAAATCGTTAACGAAGAATTAACAGAATTAATGGGGGGCGAACAAGCGCCATTCCGTTTCGAAGCGAAACCGCCAACGGTAGTGATGATGGTCGGTCTACAAGGGGCCGGTAAAACAACAACTGCTGGTAAACTCGCTTCCTTCATGGCAAAACATGAAAAGAAACGCCCATTACTCGTTGCTGCCGACGTGTATCGTCCAGCCGCGATTGACCAATTACAAACATTAGGGAAACAATTAAACTTCCCAGTGTTCTCACTTGGAAATCAAGTAAGCCCAGTAGAAATCGCAAAACAAGCGATTGAAAAAGCGAAAATTGATGGGCGCGACTTAGTGATTATCGATACGGCCGGTCGTTTGCATATTGACGAAAACTTGATGGAAGAATTACAAAACATCAAGGCAGTCGCAAACCCAAGCGAAATTTTACTCGTTGTCGACTCAATGACAGGGCAAGATGCCGTAAACGTCGCTCAGACATTTAACGAACGTCTGGACATCACAGGGGTTATCCTTACAAAACTTGATGGGGACACTCGTGGTGGTGCGGCTCTATCTATCCGTTCTGTTACAGGAAAACCAATTAAATTTACAGGTCGTGGGGAAAAATTAGAAGACTTCGAAATCTTCTACCCAGAACGTATGGCTTCTCGTATTCTTGGTATGGGGGATATGATGACCCTTATCGAGAAGGCGCAACAAGACTTCGATGAAGCAAAAGCGCAAGAGATGGCAGATAAAATTAAAGCAAACACTTTTGACTTTAATGACTTTATCGACCAATTAGACCAAGTGAATAAGATGGGACCACTTGAGGATATCTTGAAGATGATTCCAGGGTTAAATAAAATGGCTGGTCTAAACGACTTAAAAGTGGATCCAAAAGATACAGCTCGTATGAAAGCTATCGTCTTATCAATGACTCCACAAGAGCGTGAAAATCCAGATATCTTATCACAAGCTCGTCGTAAACGTATTGCGGCAGGTTCGGCTCGTCCTTTAGCGGAAGTGAACCGTTTAATTAAACAGTTCAACGAATCTAAGAAGATGATGAACCAAATGTCCAACGGTAACATGAAAGGCCTAGAAGGCATGATGAACCAAATGGGCATGGGCGGACGTGGAAACAAGCTCGCTCAAATCGGTATGCAACAATACGCACGCCGTCAAAAACAAAATAAATTGAAAAAATTAAAGAAAAAACGTTAGGAAACAGCGTTATAAAATAATTTAAACCGCAACATCTTACTCTCCAGTAAGGTTGCGGTTTTTTTATGGCGATCATAACGCAAAGAAAGGAGAACTCAATGGGAAACAAAACAAAAACATGGCATGTCATTCCAGCAGTAGTCGCAACGGCGATTATGAGCTTTTGTGGCGTGTTGATTGAAACCGCAATGAACGTTACTTTTCCAACACTGATGACAGAATTCAATACGGATTCTTCAGGGATTCAATGGGTAACAACAGGATACTTACTGGCTATTGCCATTGTCGTGCCAATTACGGCTTATTTAACACGAAACTACACGATTCGCCAACTCTTCTTGGCAGCGAACCTTTTATTTATCGGTGGGGTCTTAATTGACTGTATTTCACCAAGCTTAATGATTTTATTACTCGGACGCTTTATGCAGGGTATTGGAACAGGAATTGCACTTCCATTAATGTTCCATATCGTATTGACAAAAGTGCCGCTGCACCAACATGGAACAGTCATTGGAATCGGAGGGATGACGACCGCTCTTGCGCCACCAATCGGGCCAACATTTGGTGGTGTGGTCTCAAGTATGTTTGGATGGCGTGCGATTTTCTACGCATTGATTCCATTCCTGATTTTCTCGTTAGTGATGGGGCTTTGGGCGATTCAAGCGGAAGAGTCACCGAAGAAACAACCGTTCAACTTTATGGCGTTTGTAACGTTAGGGATTGGTCTTGCAAGCTTACTGATGGCGATTGAACATTTATCAGTCATCTACCTTGGAGTAGTGGTTGTAGCGTTTGCGGCATTTTACTACTTTAATCGAAATAATGCGCTCTTATCGTTTAAACCATTCAAGCTTGTTCGCTTTAATGCGACACTTTATATCGTGCTAGCATTCCAAGCTGTTGTCTTAGGGTTATCGTTCATTTATCCAAACTACATCCAATTAGAGTGGGGAGAAACAGCAACAGTGGCTGGGCTCTTCATGTTCCCAGGGGCTGCGATGGTTGCCGTATTATCTGTTGTGTCAGGTCGTTGGTATGATAAATCAGGTCCATTGAAGCCGATTTTAACAGGATTAGTATTTGCGGTTGTTGGAGGAGTTTCTATCAGCTTCTTCTTCCCAGGATTAACGATTTATCCGCTCTTAGCACTAAACGTAATCTTTATGACCGGGATTGGATTTGTAATGGGAAGCAATGTAACCTATTCATTAGCGCAATTAAATTCAGAGATTCAAGCAGATGGAAATAGTATTGTGAATACATTGCAACAGTTCACTGGTGCGATTTCAACAGCTGTTATCGCGCGTATTTTTAGCTCGTTTAATTCAAACTTAGTAACAGCAGGACAAATCAGTGTCATCTTTGTAACGACACTTGCAGTCATTGCACTTATTGTTTTCTTGTGGATCTATCCGCAAACACAAAAAAGTAAATAGAACATAAGGCAACCTTGAGAAAGGTTGTCTTTTTTTAAAACTTTTCATATGAAATAGAAAGACGACTATAGTACAATAGATAGACGTGTGAAAGGAGAGAGAAATGTATTTACTAAAGAAATTATCGTGGTTTTTTAAATTAGAGTGGAAACGATACGTCATTGGAATTCTGGCGCTATCGCTTGTCAGTGTATTGAATCTGATTCCACCAAGAGTGATTGGGGAAGTTGTCGATTCTATTGACCTGAAGAATTTAACAACATCGTCTTTACTATGGAACTTATTGCTGTTACTCCTTTCAGCAGTAGCCATGTACGGCCTTCGTTTTGTATGGAGACTGTTCATTTTTGGAACGGCGAACTCTCTTGGTCAGAGATTACGAACGCAGCTTTTTGAACATTTTACAAAGATGTCACCAAGCTTCTATCAAAAGTACCGTTCAGGAGACTTGATGGCCCATGCAACAAATGACGTGAGCGCTATTGTTATGACGGCTGGTGGAGGTGTCATGTCGGCTGTCGATGCCTCGATTACAGCGCTCGTGACGCTAGCGACGATGTTCTTTGTGCTTGATTGGCGTGTGACGCTCGTTGCGATTATTCCATTGCCACTTTTAGCGATTGCGACAAACTTCGTCGTTCGTGCTGAGCATCAAAGTTTCAAAGAATCACAAGAAGCTTTTTCACTGCTGAATAACCATGTGAACGAGAGTGTTTCTGGGATTAAGGTAACGAAATCGTTTGGTTATGGTGAGAAAGAAACGACATCGTTTTGGGAAACAAACCAAGATGCATGGGAGAAGAATAATCACGCTGCAAAATATAATAATTTATTCGATCCAATCGTTCTTATTTTCGTGGGGCTTAGCTACTTAATCAGCCTCGGGTATGGTGGCTATTTAATCCAACGCGGTGAATTTACCGTTGGAGAAATGATTACCTTTATGACGTATTTAGATATGCTGGTGTGGCCGCTTCAAGCCATTGGTTGGCTCCTAAATATCGGTCAACGTGCAAGCATCTCGTATCGTCGTATTGAAACCTTAATGGACGAGACAAGCGAAGTCAAAGAAGCTCCTAACGCACTTCCGATTACAGAAGCTCGTGAGATTGATGTCGATATCCATAACTTCCAATACGAAGATGTGCCGACATTAGAAGACGTAACATTTAACCTTCATCAAGGGCAAACGCTAGGGATTGTTGGTCCAACAGGGTCAGGAAAATCAACGCTCTTAAAATTATTCCTTCGTCAATATGATGCGGGAAGAGAAGAGATTTTGATGAATGGGCGTTCGATTCAAGACTATCGCATGAAGGACTTGCGAGCGCTTATGGGATATGTGCCACAAGAACAGATTTTATTTGCGATGTCGATTAAAGACAATATCCGTTTTGGAAATCCAACGCTTCCTGAAGAAGCAGTCGTAGAAGCTACTAAAATCTGCGGCCTGTACGATGATATTATGGCGATGCCTGAAGGATTCAATACGTTAATTGGTGAAAAGGGTGTGCTTTTATCAGGCGGTCAAAAACAACGTCTATCGATGGCACGCGCGCTTGTTGTGAATCCTGAAATTCTAATGCTAGATGATTCATTGTCGGCTGTCGATGCCAAGACAGAGCATTTAATTTTAGAAAACTTGAAACGTGAACGCAGCGACAAGACAACGATGATTACAGCGCACCGTTTATCAGCGATTGTGCATGCGGACCTTATCATCGTGCTTCAAGATGGACGCATTGTTGAAAAAGGAACGCATGAAGCATTAATGGCACTTGGTGGTTGGTATGCCAAGACTTACGACCGTCAACAGCTTGAAGCGACACTTGAGGAAGGGGGAGACGCAGTTGAACATGAAGACCTTTAATCGACTCATCGCCTACTTATGGCGTTATAAGAAGTCGAGTACGATTGCGATTTTATTTATCCTCTTATCGAGTATTACCGCAACAGTGATTCCGCTGATAGCTCGTTATTATATCGACACGTATATTGATAACGGGGTGTGGAATGAGGGTTACTGGCTTCTCATCGTTTACTACTCATTGTTCTTACTACGTGTTCTTTTAACGTATATTGGAACCTATGCCTTTAGTTATGTATCCAATAGTGTTGTTCGTGATTTGCGTCAAGAGGCCTTTTCGAATATGCAAAAACTCAATATGACGTACTTCGATACAACACCAGCTGGAGCCATCGTCTCTCGTTTAACCAACGATACGCAGGCAGTCAGCGATATGTTTAGCTCGATTTTCTCGACGTTTTTAAGTACTTTATTTATCGTCGTAGCGACCTTGTCTGCGATGTTTAGTATGAATGTAGGCCTTACAATTTTAATGGTTCTATTTATTCCGGTGATGTTTGCGTCCGTTAAAATTTATAATCGTCTCTCTCATAGCGTGATTCGTAAGACGCGTGAGAAGCTTAGTGAGATTAACGTGAAGCTAGCAGAGAGTATTGATGGGATGAAGATGATTCAGGCATTTAACCAAGAAGAACGTTTAAGAAAAGAATTCGAACAGATTAATGAGGAGCATGTGCAATTCTCGAATCGTTCGATTAATGTGAATAGTCTGTTCCTTCGTCCTGCGATGTCGCTACTTAAGCTCGTTGCCTATGCGGTCATTATTTTATACTTTGGCCTTACTTGGGAAGTAGCTGG
This sequence comes from uncultured Carnobacterium sp., assembly GCA_937967765.1. Classification (GTDB taxonomy): domain Bacteria; phylum Bacillota; class Bacilli; order Lactobacillales; family Aerococcaceae; genus Granulicatella. Next base: position 572 of record CALCML010000083.1, on the reverse strand, counting down.
TGTGACAGCAGGGGTGATGTATGCCTTTATTCAATTCTCAAATCAGTTATTTAATCCATTAATCGATGTGACGCAAAACTTCTCGATTATTCAAACATCGATGATTGCAGCGACTCGTGTTTTCGAAGTCATCGATAATACCGATTACGAACCTGAACAATTTGGAAAGCTTACCGAGATCAAGAACGGGAAGATTGAGTTTAGAAACGTCACTTTCTCTTATGACGGGAAACGCAATGTATTAAAGAATATTAACTTTGTCGTGAATCCAGGAGAGACCGTCGCCTTTGTTGGCTCGACTGGTTCAGGGAAATCGTCTATCATGAATCTCTTCTTACGATTTTATGATTTTAAAGAAGGAGAAATCTTGATTGATAATATTCCAATTCAACAGTATTCAAAAGAAGTCCTTCGCGATAAAATCGGACTCGTGCTTCAAGATCCATTCTTGTTCCATGGAACGGTTGCTTCTAATATTCGCATGTATCAAGATATTACAGACGAAGAAGTGAAGAAGGCGAGCGAATTCGTAGATGCTCATCATTTTATCGAGCAACTGCCACAAGGATATG
>CALCML010000082.1 GCA_937967765.1 uncultured Carnobacterium sp. | reverse complement strand
CTAGACTTTCACGAAGATTATAAATCTTCCATTTTCCATCTAAAGAGACTTCCTGAGTGGCAGTTTCAGTTGTCGCTTCTGACTGAGCTACAGCAGTTTCTTCTTGTTTTCCAGTACAGCCTGCCAGAAGGAGAAGTGAAAGGAAAGCTACGCACAGCATTAATTTTTTTGTTATTGATGTATACATGTGAGAGCTCCTTTCTATTCTGATACTTTCTTAAATGTCATTTTCATCGTTGTTAAAACTCCACGCTCATTATTGCCTCTAGCACTGACTACGAGGGTATCCTCATCTAATTCATATTGATACGTGATTGGACGAGTTGGTTTCTTGGTCAGTCCTAATGAAAATGTCATAAGGAGGAATGGTGTTTCTTTAAAAGTAATCGTTTTGTTGCTTGTATCGATGGCACCTCCAGGAAGAGAGAAATCAAATTGGTTTGTTTCTTTGTCCATCTTGATTTGAGTAACTTTTAAAATCGAAATTGCGTTTTCATAACCTTCATATAAAATAGTTTTGAATTCTGATTTATCTGGAAAACCATTTTTATAAATATGTTCATATAGATTCTCGAAATATTTTGTGAAGTTATAGCTGTATTTAAATTCAGCTTCATTTCCTGAAATGACGAGTTGTGGTTTCCAGTCAGCTAAATCATCAATAGCATAGGCGTACTGCGTTGGGTCGGAACCTCTTAGAACAAATGATTTTCTTAGAGTGGTCTTCACATCAGTTAATTCCCAAGTGCCATCAAGAGTGTCACTTTGAGCAACAGTTGTGGCTTCTTGAGTGGATTGAGAACTTGCGGAAGGGACGTTGCATCCGGCCATTGCAAAGGTACACAACGTCGCCAGAGCCCCTAACCAAAATTTCTTCTTATGAGTTTTCATGTATGTTATCTCCTAACAAACGATTATTGTTTCTTAAATTGAATCGTGTATGATCGATTGTATCCGTCACGCTCATATAATCCGGATACTTTTAACGTTAAGATATCCCCTTCAATCGTGTATTCATAAGTCGTTTCGCTCACAGCTTGATTTGGATTTAAAATGTAGCTTGGCGTAATGAATAACGAGTGTGGAAATTTTATCGTCTTCGTTGTTGGGTCAATCGTTCCATCTTTAATGGTTAAATCGAGTTTGGACATGTCCTCATTATAGCCACCAGAGCCATGCTGCAACTTCGACCAGAAGCTTTGGATGAGCTTGCCATTCTGATTCATAAACTCGTCATAGCTACTATAAAAATTCTTTCCGTTAAGTTCGTAGTCGAGTTTGAAGTAGTCAGTATTGTTGTAAGCGATATGGTATTGCACGTCATTTCCTTTGATTATTAATTCAGGGCGAATAAGAGGTGTTAGGAAGTTCACCATTTTTAAACCACCTTCATCATTTAAACTCGAATAGACTAGCAATCTTTCAATGGTTTCACGGATATTATAAGCTTCCCAAGTACCGTCAAGAGAAACAGGGGCTTGAGTCGCTTTCTCAGTGGTTGTAATGTCTACAGTTTCTGTTGAAGCCTCTTGCGTCTTTTGCCCACAACCTGCTAAAAGAAAGAGTAGTAGGAAAGCAACACAAATAGAATATTTTTTAAGATTGAATCGAAACATGTGAATTCTCCTTTCTACTCATTGACTCTCTTGAAGGTCATCTTCATGATTGTGTCTGTTCCTTTTTCCGTTTTCCCCTCAGCTGTTAATACAAGCGTATCTCCATTCCACTCATATTTGTACGTCATCGCGTCTAATACAAGATTTGTTGTTCCAAAAGAGTAGATAGTAAGGATACTAGGAGTCTCTTGGAACGTAATCGTTTGACTGCTTTTATCCACTTTACCACCAGCTAAGGTGTAGTCGTATTTGGGCTTCGATGCATTCACTGACATTTTTGTGACTTTGAAACGAAGAGCATTATTTCGAAGCTTGTTGATGAAGTCTTTAACGTATTCCTCTTTTTTCTTCGTTCCATTACCTTCTACTTCATAGAGGTGGTCGAGGAAGGCCGTGTAATCTAAGTTGTACTTAAATTCCGCACCGTCTCCACTAATGACCAATTGTGGTTTAAAGTCGGCAAAGTCTTCTAGGGCATGACCGTAGACTTTTGCGTTTGAGCCGCGCATTAGGAAGCTTTTTTGAAGGGTAGAAGGGGCATCGACTAATTCCCATGTACCTTCAAGAGTTTCGTTCTGAGCAACAGTTGTTTCTTGTGTAGTCGTCTGGCTAGTTGTTGTTGCGGTACTGCATCCTGCAAAGATAAGAGTGCACAGAGCAGTTAAAGTACACAGCCAATATTTTTTAGTCCAGTGTTTCATAAAAGGACCTCCTAAAATTATTTATATTATATTCATATTATAAACGTGTGCAGACAAAAACGCAAGTAGTTATTTGTAATACTTTAATGTAAAAATAGGACATAAAAAGAGGAATGTAGTCAAACTACATTCCTCTTCGTTATAATCAACTTTATAAAAATCCCCATCAAAGAACCTGTAAATTGCTGGCCACCAAATAATCAGTCATGTGATTTATCAATGCTAGATGGTGAAGTAAGCCTAGCAAATAGATTATTCCGCTACTTTTTTGAAACGCATCGTGAAGTAGCCAACAATCTTTTCTCCACCACTAAGTGTTTTAGGCTGTTCAAGAGTCAGTGTTAAAATTCCATCTTCAATGGAATATTTATAGCTTACTGGTTTTACGAATTTCTCATTGGAGAATGTTACTAAATCAATGAACATTGGTGCGTTCTTGAATTCGAACGTACCCGCGCTTTCGTTAATTGTAATTTCTTTTAAGGTCTGATGGATTTCATACTTTTCATCGTTGAATTCAAAGCTGAGGGGGCCTTTCATATTGTTATAAAGTTCTAGTTGATTTTTCAAATCTTCATACTGATTTTTAATATATTGTTCTTTGGTCCCTTTGACACTTGTTAACTTTTGGGCTTTCCCGTAATCATAGAAGTTGCCGACAGCCACATTGGTTGTTGCTGTAAGGTCATATACCGCAGAATTCCCTGTAATCGTTAGTGTAGGTTTCACGTCCTTGAAGGCATCAGAATAAATGAGTCGTCGTGGAATTTCTTCTGAATTACTAAAATCATTATATCCTAAGGCACGTTCGAGTGTACTTCTGAAGTCGATTTGTTCCCATTTTCCTTCCAGTGGATTGGAAGGAGCAGTTGTTGTAGTTGTCGTTGTAGCAGTTTGATTTCCGCAGCCGGCAAGCATTAAAAGAGAGCAGCCAGCAATGAATAATGGTTTTAAGTATTGTTTAAACATGGTCGCGTCTCCTTTCTATTTCTTTTCTGCACTTGGTACGCGTTTGAAAGTCAATTCAAAATGAACAGGAAGATTGTCCTTCGTTTTCATATCGGCGTAGATGGTCAAGATGCCGTCTTTTACTTCATAGTTGTAAGTTGCTGAATCGAATCTGTGATCTTTATCCGCTGTTGTTAATGGGAAAGAGTCAAGAATGATGAGCCCTTCGTCAAATGTGACAGTCTTTGCTTTTTCGTCAATAGTTCCTGTAGCCTCGTAGCTATAAGTTCCAGTCGATGTATCCATTGATGCTTTATATTTCTTGAATTTTTGCACGAACTCTGTTTGTCCGTTAATATAACGGCTGACGAATTCGTCTTCTGTCATTTTTTTCTTGTCCTTTGAAATCTCGTAGAATGCTTTTGCGAACTTCTTCGAGTCATATTGATAGCTTAGCTTTGCGCTTGTGCCATCAACGGATAATTTCATCTTGAAGTCTTTAAAGGCTTCAATGAATTTCGCATAAGTATAACTTTTCATTCCTTTCGGGAAAAAGGCTTTCTGCAATGAATCGAGCTCGTATACGGATTCCCATTCACCAGCAATATTATTTGGATCTTTTTGTTTTTGTTGTGCTTGCGCTTGTTGCGCGTTATTGGCATTTTGGTCTGAAGCTTGGTTCTGTCCACATCCAGCAATCACGAAAACTGCGCCAAGAGAGAGCAGACCAAGAAACAGTTTCTTAGTTTGTCTAATCATTGTTAGACCTCCTTCAAACAGATTGTTGTATTATGCTTATATTATACTTCTAATATTTTTGTTTTGCAAGGCTTTCCACAAAAATTACCATTTTCTTCCGTCACTTCACCATTATTCAACAGGAGAAGAAGGAGCCAATCAGCTCTTCATTATATTAGACTAGATTGGATGGAGATTCGAATAAACACACTTTACGGTTCTGCCTCTATTTAAGAAGATAACTATTAGGACATAAAAAAAGAATGTAGTAATACTACATTCTTTTTAGAGCTGTCTGGGTAAATATTCCTAGCGAAGAGATTATTCCGCTACTTTTTTGAATTTTGCAGACATAATCGTATTTAAATTATTATTGCCATCGCGTTGCTCAATCGTCAACGTTAAAATATCTCCATCAATAGAGTATTTATACGTCGTTTCTTTATTGGCAGGTCCAATAGATAGGATTGCAAGCTGCACAATATTGATCGCTTCTGGGAAGACAATCGTTTGGTTTGCTGTATCTAATTTACCATTTTTCAATACAGAATGAATCGTGTTATTTTCTTTATCAAATTCATAAGTTGTATTTGGGTAGTCTTTAGCACCAGATTGTAGGTTGACTGATAATTTAGTAAATTGATTTTTAATATATTCGTCTTTTGTTTGCGTTACTTTAGATCCGTCTTTTTGCTTTAAGTAATCGTAGAACATTCCAAAACCATCCGCTAGAGATACCGTATAGTCGAATTCAACAGATGTACCTGTAATGTTTAACGTTGGTTTTAAATCTTTCCATGCTTCAGGATAAATCAGCTTGATAGCTGAATCATCATTTTTGAAATCTTTATAAGCTAAGCTACGTTCAAGAGCTGGTCTGAAGTCGATGGCTTGCCATTTTCCTTCAATTGGAACTGGGTCTTTTTGAGTAGTGCTACCTTTACGTTTGAAGTGTAGTTCATAGTGAACTGGAAGATTATTTTTCTTCGCTT
>CALCML010000081.1 GCA_937967765.1 uncultured Carnobacterium sp. | reverse complement strand
GAGCAATCATATCGACTTGCAATGCGGAAGCTTTGATAATTCCAGCGATGGTACCAGTACCGATTAAAAGAATCGATACGCCGATGACTTTGCTAAGACCGAATTCAGTGAATTCAACCGTGTTTTTCGCATGCCCTGTTACAAGAATCGTCACTAAACCACCAAGAGGAAGTGCGATTAATGGATCCACGCTAATGCCAGCAATCGAGCGAAGTGCAAGAAGGGCGATTACAACGATTGGTCCAAGCATGGCTTTCAAGAAGGAGAGAGACACGCCACTTGTTCCAGATTCGTCTACACCGTCAAATTCATGCCCGCCGCCTTTTTTAGCAAGGAGTCCAGCAAGAATGATTGCCACGAATAATGCGACAAAGGCAGGAATTAAGTTTTTCACCATCAACGCTGTAAGGTCGATTCCGAATGCTTCGGATGCGGCAATCGTATTCGGGTTTGGTGAAATAATGTTTCCGGCTTTACCTCCACCAATCATCGCTAATAAAATCCCTGCTTTAGAAAGGTTTGCTTTTTTCGCAATGGCGATGGCAATTGGAGCTACTGTGATAACGGCAATATCGATGAAGACCCCAACGGCACAAATAATCATTGTCGCAATTGCAATCGCTGCAATCGCACGTTTTTGACCGAGTTTTTTAACAATCGTATCGGCAATCGTTTCAGCCGAGCCCGTCTTAATTAACGCCCCAGCTAAAATCCCACTTGTCATGATACGAAGGACAGGAGACATCATGCTTTGTGCGCCAGTAACCATGGCTTTTACAGTATCCGTAAGCCCACCGCCGCCAATTAATCCTCCGATAAGAGCACCGAAGATTAAACTGTAGGCTGGATGAACTTTTTTAACAATTAAAATAATGGCCAGTACGAGCCCAATTAAGGCTCCTAATGTTGAAAAGGTTGGTGCTGTCATTTTGGTTTCCTCCTATTGAATTGATTGAATTAAACGAAATACTTGTTCAACGCTACGAATCATGTTTTCGCGCGCCGTTTCTTTTTCCATCGCTTCTTGAACGGTAATGACTCTTCGTAAGATAGGGAAGAAGGCATCGATTCCGTTCTCGTTACATACACCCGCGTCTGGTGTGAGGCAGCCTGCAAAGGCGAGTACTTTCTTGCCGTGTTTTTTCGCAAGATGAGCAACGCCGATTGGAGCTTTACCCTGAGCTGTTTGACTATCTAAGCGACCTTCGCCTGTGATGACAAAGTCGGCATCCTTCATCACTTCTTCAAGCCCTGTTTCTTCAAGGACAATCTTAATGCCGCTCTCTAGAACTGCATTTGTATAAGTGAGAAACGCAAATCCCATTCCTCCGGCTGCACCCGTACCTGGGTAGAGGCGGTCAGCATGGTCAAAAGTTTCTTTTGATAGTTCTGCATAGTGGAGAAGTGCCTCGTCGAGTTCTTCTACCATTTCAGGAGTGGCCCCTTTTTGTGGACCGTAAATCGCACTTGACCCCATTGGACCACAGAGCGGATTTGTTACGTCACAAGCCACGCGGAAGGTGCAATCTTTCAACTCTGCTAGAACATTGTCAGTCTTAATGCGAGCAATCGATTGAAGACCCGCGCCTCCATACCCAACAGGAGCACCTTCTTTATCTAGAAATTCATATCCGAGAGCTTGTAACATCCCGATACCACCATCGTTTGTGGCACTGCCGCCAATTCCCACGATAAAATGACGACAACCATTATCGATGGCATCTTTAATTAATTCGCCGACACCGAATGTTGTAGTATGCATTGGATTGCGTTTTTCATCAGG
>CALCML010000080.1 GCA_937967765.1 uncultured Carnobacterium sp. | reverse complement strand
TTTACATTATGCGCTTGATTTAAGATGGCCTCTTTTAAAGCAGCAACGATTAATTCCTGTGGATATTTATCCTTATGAATCCAACCAGAAATCATTTCAATTTCAAATCCACTTAACTGACGGTTAAACTCTTGCTCGATTAAAGCCAGTACATTCACGTCTTTCTGAGACATTTTTTCTACACTAAAGGAACTTTGCTTAAATAACACTTCTAATTGACGAAGAAGCGGTTTAAAGCTATAGTAATCCACTTTCTTCCCATCTTTTGCTTCTCGTTGTTTAATCTCGAGCACTTGTCGATCCATTAAATGTTGAATGATGCTAAACAATTGTCTTTCATCTATACCAAACTGTATACAAGTTGCTCTTACATCAATAACAAATGACTCTTCCGGATGTCGCTGCATTAACCATGCAATTAATAAGCATTCATCTGCAGTCAATTGCAATTTTCGGTAATTTTGAAGTAGAGCATTTGGAATAGACGTGCTGCCACTATAAATCCAATGTTCTTGGAATGTTAATGCCATTTTTGGACCTCCCTCTTTTAAAAAAGAGCCAACGACATAGGTCAGCGGCTCTTTCTTATTCTTTTTATTATGGGTAAATACGGTTTAATAAACGTGGGAATGGAATAGCTTCACGAATATGTTTCGTACCAGCTACAAAGGTTACCATACGTTCTAAACCAAGACCGAATCCTGAGTGAGGAACTGAACCATATTTACGTAAATCTAAGTAGAATGCATAATCATCAGGATTTAGTCCATTTGATTTAATTCTATCTAATAATTTATCGTAGTCTGTTTCACGCTCACTACCCCCGATAACTTCTCCATATCCTTCTGGAGCAAGTAAGTCAGCACATAGTACACGACTTTCGTTTCCAGGAACTGGTTTCATGTAGAAAGCTTTAATTTCAGTTGGATAGTTGATTACGAATGTTGGCACTCCAAAGTGGTTTGAAATCCAAGTTTCGTGTGGTGAACCGAAGTCATCCCCGTGTTCTAAGTGTTCGTAGTCAGTATCTTCATCGTTTTCATGCGCTTGTAATAAGTCAATCGCTTCATCGTATGTGATACGTTTGAACGGTTCGCTAATGTATTTCTTCAATAATTCAGTGTCACGTTCTAGAGTTTCTAATGCATGAGGTGCACGGTCTAAAACGCCTTGAATTAACGCTTTAACGTATGCTTCTTGTAAGTCTAATGACTCGTCATGTGTTAAGTATAAATACTCAGCATCCATCATCCAGAACTCTGTTAAGTGACGACGAGTTTTAGATTTTTCTGCACGGAATACAGGTCCGAAGTCGAATACACGACCAAATGCCATTGCTCCAGCTTCTAAGTATAATTGACCAGATTGTGTTAAGTACGCTGGATCTCCGAAGTAATCTGTTTCGAATAATTCTGTTGAATCTTCTGCCGCATTTCCTGAAAGAATTGGGCTATCGAATTTAATGAATCCATTTTTATCAAAGAACTCGTATGATGCGTAAATGATCGCGTTACGAATTTCCATAATGGCATGTTGTTTTGTTGAACGTAACCATAAATGACGGTGGTCCATTAAGAAGTCAGTACCATGCTCTTTTGGAGTGATTGGATATTCATGACTTTCACCGATTAATTCGATGTCTTTTACTAATAACTCATAGCCTAATTTAGAACGAGTATCTTCTTGAACAACACCTGTTACAAATACAGAACTTTCTTGAGTTAATCCTTTTGCTAATTCAAAAGTTTCTTCGCTTACGTCCGCTTTTACGACGATTCCTTGGAAATAAGCTTTCCCATCACGTAATTGTAAGAACGCGATTTTACCGCTTGAACGTTTGTTAGTTACCCAAGCGCCAATTTTCACTGTTTGTCCAACGTAATCTTTTGCTTGATTCATTGTTATAGTTTTCAAAATATCACTCTTCCTTTACTTATATGATTCAATAAATTCCTTAATTCGATTAGCGGCTTCTCTTAATTCCTCTTCGCTATTAGCACAGCTGAGTCTTAGGAAACCGTTGCATCCAAAGTTCTCTCCGGATACTGTTGCTACCCCTGCTTCTTCGAGTAGTTTTAGCGCAAACTCTTCTGAAGAAGCAACGCCTACGATATGCATGGCTACTTTCACATTCGCGAATAAGTAGAACGCTCCTTTAGGCTTCTCACACTTAATTCCTTGAATATCGTTTAATAATCCATGGAATACGTCGATTCTTCTTTGGAACTCGTCACGCATTTCTTTTTTAGCCGCTTCAACATCTTCGTCGAAAGCACGAATGGCTGCATATTGTACAACCGCAGCAGGGTTACTTGTTGTGTGACTCGTTAAGTCATTTAAAGCTCTAATAATTCGTTTTGGACCGAATACATATCCAAGTCTCCATCCAGTCATCGCAACTGATTTTGATAATCCATTAATGACTAATGTGTTATTAAAAATCTCTTGGGATAAACTTGCCATACTGATGGAAGGCGCATCATAGACTAACTCATAATAGATTTCATCTGATACGACAAATACATTATGTTCTAATGCCCAATTTCCAATCGCTTGTAACTCTTCTTTTGTATACAAGAGCCCTGAAGGATTCGAAGGTGCATTGAGCATCAAGAGTTTTGTCTTATCTGTTACGTATTCGTTTAGTAAATCGACTGTTAGTTTAAACGAATTTTTTTCTCTAGTTTCAATATACACTGGAACGCCATCCGCTAATTGAATTTGTTCGGCATAACTCACCCAGTAAGGAATTGGAATTAAAACCTCGTCTCCTGGATCTACTAATGTCATAAAGACTGAATACAGTGCAAATTTAGCACCCGCAAAAGTCGCTACTTGCTCCTTTTGCAAATCAATTCCATCTTTACGTTTATGAAAATCACAAATCGCCTGTCTTAACTTATCTAATCCCAAAGCTGGTGTATAATGATCGGTTTCGTGTTTTTTCAAAGCATCAATAGCTGCCTCTGTAATCACTTCAGGTGTATTAAAATCAGGTTCACCAATCGATAAACTAATGATCTTTCTTCCCTGAGCTTTTAGTTCTCTAGCTTTTTGTGTCATCGCTAGAGTTCCTGAAGGCAAAATTTTCGACACTCTATCTGAAATTTTTACCATAAATCACCAATTTCTATATATTCTCAATATCTTTAATCCATTTACCATTTTTCGCTGAAATATAGTAATAACCAATACGTTGATTACTCATACGATAATTGACTTCCCATACAGGTTCCCCGTTTAAAAGGCCAAGTCTTGCTTCAAGCACTTCAACGTCTGGTTTATCTTGTAATGTAATTGAACGAGCTTCTTGCTCATTGACCACTGCTGATTGCTGAAGAATTGTGACATCTCCACCTTCTTCAGGAATAATCGCATAGATGGCATTCCCGTCTTTATCTTCACCCATAACGGTGTAATAAGACGCATCCGTATTGTACAAGTAAAACTTCGTTACTTTTGAAAATTCTACGGTTGGTGCCATCATCGTAAGTGCTTCGTTTCGTTTCTTAATTTTGGGATCCACACTTACTAAAAAGATACTTGCAGCAGCTAAAAATAATAGAAATAAAGTGAGTAAAAGAATAAACATTGTTCTGCGTTTCATCAATTTCTCTCCTCTACTCTAATTTTCATAGATAATGGTATTATACGCTATTTAAAGCAAAAATACCACCATACATATAAGATGATGCCCTACATATTTTTATTCTTCCCAACGTTCAAACACTTCTTAAATGGTTTCTCTATAACCGTAGCATTTTCCGGGAAAACACTTTTTACTTTCATCGCATATTTACTAATCGTTGCCCGAACATCCAATAGCCAAATTTCGGCACTCTTTTGATGCGGTCTACTAAAACGTCCTAGCCCTTGATACAGTTGAAGAAGCATCATCCTCATCGCATAATGACCGAAATAAGAACGCTCTTGTTCTTTCATCTCTAGTTGAATAATTTGTTGAGCCGTTGACACTGGATTTGGGAATGGCAATTTAGTGATTACAAGCGAATCAATCGATTGTCCACCACTATCAAATCCTTCCCAGAAACTATAGACTCCAAGTAAAATCGCATCATTTCTTTCCTGGAAACGACGTTGGATTCTTCGACCTATCTGAGGCCCCTTTTGAGCAAGCAAGTCAACCTGATGAGCGTAACAAAATTCTTCTAATAGACTTTCTACTGCTAAAAGCGCCTCTATTGAATGCATTAACACAAGCATTCTTCCGCCCTTTCGCTCATAGATTTTCTCGATACAGTCTGCAA
>CALCML010000079.1 GCA_937967765.1 uncultured Carnobacterium sp. | reverse complement strand
ACTCTTGAAAATTTATTTTCTAGAGTACGTTTGAATCTTGAAAGAGCTTGAGACCGTGGCTCAAGCCGGTGCCCCATTACAGCCATTATAAAAAAATCCGCAAGGATTTGAAGGAATCAGCACTCAGTCAAAAACTTGTTATAAAAGCATTTTTTAAGAATAAAAAGCAGGAGTCGGCGGTCTGTATTCTTTGCATTCTCGCGGGATGCGTGCTATACTATTCGCTGAGTTGAGAAATGTACACACATTTATAATAGATAGTTTGAAATTTAAACGATTGTAGAAGTCTGGTGCTCTTACGAAAAGCTCCAGACTTTTGTTATGAAGGGAAATCCCTCGTGTGCTTCTCACCGAAGTATCCAAGGAGGAAAATATGAAATTTAATGAATTAGGATTGGATTCTGCCTTACTAGAATCTATCGAAAAAATGGGGTTTGAGGAAGCAACTCCAATTCAAGCACAAACCATTCCAAAAGCGCTAGCAGGTTTAGATGTAATTGGACAAGCGCAAACAGGGACTGGTAAAACAGCCGCATTTGGTTTGCCAATGCTTCAAAAAATCGACCCAAGTAAAAAAGGCGTACAAGGACTTGTCATCGCACCAACTCGTGAACTTGCGATTCAAACACAAGAAGAGTTGTTCCGTCTCGGACGCGACAAAAAAGTACGTGTACAAGCCGTTTACGGTGGAGCGGACATTAACCGTCAAATCCGCCAATTAAAAGAAAATCCACAAATCGTTGTGGGAACTCCAGGTCGTCTGTTAGACCACATTTCACGCCGTACATTGAAGCTTGCGACAGTGGAAACACTTGTCTTAGACGAAGCGGATGAAATGTTAAACATGGGATTCTTGGAAGATATCGAATCGATTATCAAACAAGTTCCAGAAAACCGCCAAACGCTTTTATTCTCTGCGACAATGCCAGACGATATTAAACGTATCGGTGTTCAATTTATGAAAGATCCAGAACATGTTCGTATCAAATCAAATGAGATGACGGCGACATTAATCGATCAATATTTCGTAAAATGTAAAGACTACGAGAAATTCGACATTATGACACGTTTATTAGACGTTCAAACGCCTGAATTAACCATCGTATTCGGACGTACAAAACGTCGTGTAGACGAATTAGCACGCGGACTTGAAATGCGTGGCTACCGTGCAGAAGGAATCCACGGGGACTTAAGCCAACAAAAACGTATGAGCGTTCTTCGTGACTTCAAGAACAACCATTTAGACATCTTAGTCGCTACAGACGTGGCAGCACGTGGACTAGATATCTCAGGCGTAACGCACGTATATAACTACGATATCCCACAAGACCCAGAAAGCTATGTACACCGTATCGGACGTACAGGCCGTGCTGGTCAAGAAGGAATGTCAGTTACATTCGTGACACCAAACGAAATGGATTACTTACGTGTGATTGAAGAATTAACACGCAAACGTATGACAAGCCTTCGTCCACCAACGCAAACAGAAGCCTTGGAAGGACAAACAAAAACAGCCATCGAGTCTATCGACGAAATGATGAAAACTGTGGAACCAAGACGTTTCAAAGAAGCGGTATCTTACTTATTAGACGAGTACGAACCAGAAGAATTGGCAGCTCTATTACTCAAGAGCATGATTAAAGACCCAACTGAAATTCCAGTTAAAATCACGCCAGAACGTCCATTGCCAAGCCGCAAACGTGGCAACAGCCGTGGAAATTACAACCGTAGCGACCGTAAAGACAACCGCGGACGTAACGGAAAAGGAAGCTTCAAGCGTAAAGAAGACCGTCGTGGCCGTGGCTTAGAAGACGAATATACACGCGGATATAAAGGGAAAGATTCTCGCCGCCGTAACAATAAAAAGAAATCTGACAAAGGATTTACCATCCGTCAGAAATAATGAATGAAAGCAGACTAGTAAAACGCTAGTCTGCTTTTTTTAGAATCTCATATTGACAGTATCTGCTATAAAACGGTAATATAAGGAAAAAACATGTGAGGTAGAAGTAAATGGGTGCTCGAATGAAAAAACCGCTTTGGGTTCTATTCTTTTTTGTAGTGAATATTGTCATATACGGGGGAATTGGATTTGTGTTCGAACTGAATTCAATGAAATTAGGTCGTCAAGCGGATATGTGGGAGTTAATTGTTACGAGTATTTGCGTTGGCATTTTGGTATTTTGTATGTACAAAGTACACACAAAATTATTTAAGCCAACAGTAAAAAGAAAGATTCAACTGATGGATTTAATTTTTGTTTTTGTAACGTATATTACTCTCAGATTTTCTAGCTATTTGATTCATAATTTGTGGAGTTCAGTGGCTTATGGGACAGGTCGATCAAAACTAGTTGATTTTTTCTTTAGGGCTGATTTACCACTTACAACAGATAAATATATTTTTGCTTTAGAGGCACTAGGACTCGTTTGTTTTGCACCTTTGCTCGAAGAATTTCTTTTTAGAGGTTTACTGAATAATTTGCTTCGAGGAAAAGTGAATACTTTTGTTAGAATGTCCATCATATCAATTCTATTTGCAGCTGGTCATTTTCCAAAATATATCCATAATTGGATACAGTTTTTAGCTTATATTATTATATCTATTGTTCTTTTTCTTGTTTATGAACGAAGAAGAAGTTTGTTTGACGCAATCTTATTACATAGCCTTTTTAATGGACTTCTTGTAATCTTGTTCATCGAAATACCGAAACGTTTCTTTTAGAAAATTAGTCAGTGACTTCTTATTAGGAGTCACTTTTTTTGTGGGATTTTTTTTGGTTTTAGGTTCATTTTAGTTTTAAGGAGTACTCTATGATTAAGGAAGACGTCAAAAGAAAGAAGCGATTCTCTTTCAATAGAACAGTGTTTTGATACAATAAGGGAAAGAGGGAACTAATCATGACAGTTTTAACAAAAATCAGACCAAAAGAACCATTAAAAAATTTAAAGTGGGTTGACATCCTCATCGTAACAATCATCATGTTCGGGGAGTTTATCATCCGATCCACACAACAATTTCTACAGAGTTTACAACCAGTGACGGAAGTGGCCCAGCAGTATACGGAAACGACAACGTCCTATAGCGACGGGGCAGCGTATTCGAGTAATTTTACGCTACAGGTGATATTACTAGCGATTGCACTCTTGTACTTAGTCATCCGTCATTACGACTTCAAGCAGTTGAAGATTCGTTTTCACTGGTCCGTACTCATCTGGGTACCGTTATTATTCACGATTGTCGGACTCTTCGGCGACGTCGTAACTACACTAAGCGGCGAATACAATTACTTCGACCCAGCGCTCGTTCCGTTCATGAACCCACAGGAAATCATCAATAAGTTCTTAGCGTTATCTCCAATGGCCATCGCTTATGGTCTGTTAAATGGATTCTACGAAGAGTTCTTCTTCCTTGGATTAATGACATCGGTGAAGGAAGAGCATCAGTGGAAGGCTTTAGCATTCTCAACACTGGTTCGTTTCTCATTCCACACTTACCAAGGCATGCTTTGGGCACTCATTATCGGTGTAGTGTACGGATTGTTCTACTACTTCATGTACAAGAAAGTGGTCAAAAACTTATTACCATTCTTCCTTATGCACGCATTGGCAGACATGTTTGGTTCAACCTTTATCTACTTGCTAATTGCATGGACATACTAATATGTAGCAAAGCGCGTCCTGAAATGGGTGCGTTTTTTTGTTGAAAGGCTGCAATTACCATATATGGTAATTGCGTGTTGGAGTGGAGTAAAAACAGTGTAAAATCAAGCTTCTTTCTTATGTGTGAGGGGGACGGTTATGGTATGATAGCGCTAGTGATATCAGTAAAAGCGAGGAGACTTTCAGATGTATTATGTAAAAAATCAACGTAATGGACAAGAAATCTACGATGCAACAACGAACTTAGCCATCGAATATTTCTTATTAAACGAAAAGAAACTCGATGAACCAATTTTGTTATTTTATATTAACGAAAATGCGATTATCATCGGGAAAAACCAAAATACCATCGAAGAAATCAATCAAGATGGTGTAGATAAACTTGGCGTACAAGTAGTTCGTCGTTTCTCAGGCGGTGGAGCCGTGTATCACGATATGGGAAATATCTGCTTCTGCTTCATTACAGAAGATGACGGCGATAGCTTCCGTGATTTTGGAAAATTCACAGAACCCGTGATTGAAGCCCTCCATAAAATGGGAGCAACAGGGGCAGAGTTACAAGGACGTAACGACCTTCTCATCGACGGCAAGAAATTCTCTGGAAATGCAATGTACTCTAACAATGGCCGTTTAACAGCGCACGGAACATTAATGCTCGATCTAGATGTAAGCATTTTGCCACAAATTTTACGTCCAAAACAAGAGAAAATCGCGTCAAAAGGAATCAAGTCGGTTCGTTCACGCGTGACCAATATCAAACCTTACTTAGCGCCTGAATATCAAGACTTAGACATCTTACAATTCCGCGAAGTGCTCTTAAAAAACATCTTCAATGTGGAAGATACATCTACGATTAAAGAGTATGTTCTAACGGATGAAGACTGGGTGCGTGTAGAAGAATTACGCAGCAAGTACTTCAACAATCCAGATTGGAACTACGGAAAGAATCCAAAATTCGAATTCAAACAATCCAAACGTACACCAGCCGGACAAATCGAGTTCAGCTTGAACGTTGAAAAGAATGCCATCAAAGACATTAAGATTAACGGAGACTTCTTCGGTCTTGGAGAAATCAGCGATGTAGAAAAAGCGCTAGTGGGAGTTGGATACAACCGCGAAGACTTAACTACAGCCTTCGAAGCCATCGATATCCACCGTTACTTTGGTAATGTTACAGTGGACATCCTAGTGAACCTATTACTAGGGGTAGAAGAATAAAATATAAAATTCGGCTATAGAGGTTGAAGGAGTGGAGCCTAGCAGTCATGCTGGGTTCTTTTTTTGCTTGCGCGTATAGTAAAAACGCTGGGGGAGCAGTATAATAGAGATAAGTTCAGGAATCCGTTTTTAGGGAGAGGGGTTGTTGGAAATGAGTCAAAAAGTTAGAGAAATTGTTACTATAGTATTTGGGTTCATCAGTGGCGTGAATGCCATCTATCAGCTACTATTTCGTCAAGATATCGCGCTGTTTATTGTGAATGCGATAGTTGTTGGTGCTGCCTTTTATTCTTGGTTGAATCGGGATAATCCGGATAAACTCAAAAAATTCAATCGCGCAGGGGTTGTCATCTTTATGGGCATGGTAGCCACTATTGCTTTTATTCTCATCATGAATCATTTCTTTGGGTATGAGCAATGGGAGTCTTGGCAAAAATCCGTCGTTAAAATGACGTTTATCTTTGGCTTAGTGGCAATCATGAATCGATACTTTAAAAAATAATAGTTTAATGGAGGCTTCATATGGCACTTTTACACGTTTCATTCTTTTCAAAAACATTAATGAGAACTATCCCGCTGTCAGTCTACTTGCCTAGCGATGCAGTGGACTTTGATAATCAGTATCTTTCGGAAGGCCCGTACAGAGCGTTAGTGTTGCTTCACGGAGTATTGGGCAGTGAACAGGACTGGGTCAATCAGACGCGCATTCTTCGATACGCAAAAGAGAAAAATCTCGTCCTTATCATGCCTTCTGGTGAAAATCATTTCTACGTAGACCAACCGTGGAATTATACGAACTATGGAGAATTTATCGGGGTGGAGCTTCCAGAAATCTCATGCCGAATGTTTCCTATTTCTCGAAAACGTGAAGACTTAGGTGTTGCTGGGCTTTCGATGGGTGGATACGGGGCGCTTCGAAACGGCATCAAATATCCCGACA
>CALCML010000078.1 GCA_937967765.1 uncultured Carnobacterium sp. | reverse complement strand
GTCTCTCACCTTTAAAGCCTCAAAAAGGGAGTAAGGAATAAATTCCTAACTCCCTTTAATTCGCATTTAATACGATTCCCCATTACTGCTATTATAGAATCCGAGATTTTTCCGAATATCAGGCCTCAGGGGGAGGATAAATAAAAAGGTTAATCCTTTCTTGAATAAGAGAGTGCAACAGGTGTGCATGCCACGTTCTCTGGCGCGGGGAAGGGGAAACATAAGGTGTGTGCTCGAGAAAACTAATAACATGAAGCGTGTGCTGAAAAAAGGGTAAAGAAAAAACGGATGAGGGTTCATCCGTTTTGTTGTATTTTATGACAGAAGAAGGTGAGCGAGAGTAGGTCTGCGCTGCCTCCAGGGCTCAAGTTACGCTCGATAAGGACGTTGTCGTAGTCTTCGAGTCGGTTTACGAGTTGCGCTTCTGTGAGGGTTTGTGCTTCTTCAAATAATTGTTGTGCTTCTTGTTGCACTTGTTTATACGCATCGATTCCGCCGCGGTGAATAAGGTTTCCGTCTTCGACAAAGGTCATGAGATACAGAAGAAGGAGTAGGTCACGGTGACGTGGTGTGTGCGTGTGTAGTGTATTGTAATAGTCGAGGGCTTTTGCAAGGCTTGGGTAGCCTGTTGCTGCTTCACCTCGAATGCCTGTGATGCCATGTTCGACGTAGAGTTTTTCACCGTAAGAGAGATGTTCTTTTTGGTCGAGGTTGGCAAAGTCCGCTTCGATGAGGTGGCGCGTCATTAGGTGGCAGTAGTGCAAGGCTTCTGGAATGTTGCCTTTTGTATGAGCTGTAGCACCTAAGACGAGGGCAAAGGAGAAGTTGGCTCCTTTATGAGTGTTAATATTGTTAGTTGCGGCCATCATCGCGTCTTCGGCTTGCTTTCCAAGGGTGCGAAGTTCGTTGAATAAGTCGAGTGGAGTGCCGTTGTGGCGGCTTCCTGCTTCGGCGTAGGCCAGTAAATAAGGACGGAGCGCTTCGATACTTTGATAGAAGGTATCCTTTGTCATGTCCTTATGAGCGCCGACAGAAATAGGGTCCACGAGGCCGGGTTTTGGCGCGAGATTTACTTCTTGTAGAAGGGCGTCTGTGGCCACTTTTGCTAAAAACTCAGGATTAATCAATGTGTAATTTCTCCATTTGTTTCAAAATAAATTGTAATGAGCGATCTAAGTGCTCGTGTGTAATCAGCGTGATTTGTTCCACGTCGTTATTGAGCATGCCGCGATAGATGAGTTTGTGTTCCTCGAGTGCTTTTGTACGGCGTTCTGATGAACGAATCGATAGGTCGCGGAAGTAAATGACGTATGTACGTAATTCAAATACGATTTCTTTTAGACGTGTCATTTGGCATTTTTCGTAGATGAAATCATTGAACGTCGTGAAGTTCGCAAGTACTTCGTCGACTTTGTCTTCGTTGTTGAGACGTTCACATTCTTCGAGGATGCCGTTTAACTCTTTGAAGTCTTCTTTCGTCATGAGTTTCATCGCATTGATTGTTGCCAATGTGTCGAGTGATTTTCTAATTTCGTAAATTTCATGGGCATCTTTAATGGAAATTCCTTTTACGATGACACCAATCTTAGGGATGTGCTCTACTAGGTGCTCTTTCGTTAACTCGTTAAGAGCGTAGCGAATGGGTGTACGGCTGATGTTTAACTCAGTCGAGAATTCTTTCTCGTTAATACGCGTACCTGCAGGGATTTCTCCTAAGATAATCGTTTTACGAAAAGCTTCGTAGAGCGAAATTTTAAGAGGTTTGTTTTGGGTAATATCTAAATTCTTCTTTACCGCTTGGATAATCGCTGACATAGTAGCCTCCTGGAAATTATTGTAAACATTAGAAATAGTATAAACGATAAGAGGGTAAAATGCACAAAAAAAGACTTGTTAGGCTAGGCCTGAACAAGTCTTTTTCACAAATTCAATTGTTATATTATTGTGGTAAGTATAATGGCATGTGACCCATTAATACGATTGTTACAACGAAGATTACGAAGATAACAGCTGCGTATTTAGCTGATTCTTTTTGCCATTCACCCATGTCTAATCCTGTTAGACGTAATAGTAAGTAGATGAACGCTACTAATGGGCTTAATAAGTGGAATGCTTGACCCATTAATGAAGCTAATGCCATTTGCATATCAGTGAATCCGTATTGACGTCCGATTTCAGCGAATGGAATTAATACTCCGTAGTAGAATCCGTCGTTTGTTAAGAAGAATGTACCAGGTACTGAGATAATCGCGATGATTAATGACCAGAATCCTGCTAATTGTTGAGGGATAACTTGAACGATACTTTGTGTTAAAGCTGTTGCCATTCCAGTTCCTTGGAATAATCCCATGAATACTCCGGCACCGAATACTAGTAATACTACTTGTACAGCATCCCCAGCGTTGTCCCCAATACGTTTAGATTGAGCTTTTAAGTCTGGGTAGTTGATCATTAAAGCTAAACCTGTACCAACTAAGAATAATACAACTGGTTTCACTTCGATTGAATTGATGAATGAACCAGCAACTAACCAACCGATTAATACGATTGTTAAGATAGCGTTGATTAAGAAGTTTTGTGGACGACGTTTTTCTAATACTTCAGGATCAGAAATTGTAGTTAATTCGTTTAATTCTTCTTCAGATAATTCTTGGACACCTAAACGAGCACGTTCTTTTTTACCCATTGAGCGAGCAACAAAGAAGATTACGTAAAGAACTGAAAGAACCATCCCTGGTGCTAAGTAACCTAGGATATCTGCTTCTACACCAAGAACTGACATCGCACGAGCAGTAGGTCCGCCCCATGGTAATAAGTTCATGATAGTGTTTTGTAAGATAACAAGAACCCCTAAGTTCATTAATTTCATGTCTAATTTTTTGTAAATTGGCACGAAAGCTGAGCAGCAGATTAATGTAGTTGTAGTTCCGTCACCGTTTAACGATACGGCAGCAGCTACGATAGCAGTAGCCATCAATACTTTCATTGGATCGCCTTTAGCGAAGCGAATCATTTTGTTAGTGATTGGATCGAATAATCCAGCGTCTAACATTGTAGAGAAGTAAAGGATTGCGAATAGAAGCATAACCCCTGTTTCAGCAGTTCCTTTCATCGCTGTTAATTTATCTTTTGAGTTATTACCGAATAACCCTTGGCGAATTAATGTACCGATGTTAACGTCTTGGACTTGACCTGTAGCAACTAAAATAATTGCAAAAACTAATGGAATTAATACTAAAGCTGTAAATGGTGACATTTTTTTCTTCATGATAACGTACATGAAAATTGCCATCATTACGTAAGCTGAAATTGTGATAACCATCATATCTTCCTTTCTTTATTAAAAAAATTTGTTTTTTTAGTTGGAGAACCGTTCAGTCGCTAAAACCTGAATGGGAGCTCCACGAACTCATTGGGTAGAATGAATTCGTTTACTTATAGCGATATCTTAAACAATATTTAATAAAAAAGATAGTGTTTTCATAGCGAAAAACAATAAAAGAACAGTTTGATGTGACAAATTGAGCATAACATTTATATCCTATTTATAATAAAACACCAAAAGAACAGGGGAAACCCCTGTTTCTAGTTTAGGAATGGCGCCGTTTTCTGTATAATAATTGCATGTAGATTATGTTGGGAAGGGAGTGAAGGAATGGGAATTCTCCAACGATTATTTGGCAAGAAGAACTCTGAAGCAACGGAACACGCATCGACGAAGTCTGCACAAACAGAATCTGAATGGGAAAAATTAGAAGCTTTTGTACCGGTAGAAGCAGAAGAAGCTAAGCACGTCTCAATCATTGCAGCAGCGATTGCGGCCTCAGATTATCCAGAAAGCCAATTTGTGGTCAAACGCGTCCTTAAACGCAACCCAGAAACCAAGATTATCTCGGTTATTGCCTCAGCGATTGCTGCAGGTGAATCAAATGACAGTCAATGGGCTGTTAAAGAAATCTACCAAAAACGCAAATCATAATTTATTTTAGGAGGAATGTTACGATATGTTACGTAAATTCAAAATCAAAGTAGACGGTCAAGAGTACCAAGTAGAAATGGAAGAAATCGGAGCAGTTGCCCCAGCCGCTCCTGTAGCACCAGTTGCAGCTCCAGCGGCACCTGCTGCACCAGCAGTAGAAGCAGCTCCAGCTCCAGCCGCTCCTGTAGCATCTACACCAGCAGGCGCAGACGCTATGCCATCTCCAATGCCAGGTAACATCTTACGTATTTTAGTAAACGTAGGAGACACAGTTACTGAAAACCAACCATTAATGATTTTAGAAGCAATGAAAATGGAAAACGAAATCGTTGCAGCTAAAGCAGGGGTTGTAGCAGGAATTCACGTTAAAGAAGGTCAAGTGGTAAACCCAGGCGACGCTTTAATTACAATTAACTAATTTTAATAACTTTCAAGGAGTGAAACAGTGGAAACATTAGTTCAAAATCTAGCGTCTTTTACTTTGGGCCAAGGTATCATGATGGCTATCGGTGCCCTATTAATGTACTTAGGGATTAAAAAAGAGTACGAACCAACATTATTAGTACCAATGGGATTAGGTACAATCTTAGTAAACTTCCCTGGAACTGGGGTTCTAGACCAAGTCGTTGGTGGACAACAACAACACGGGGTCCTACAAATCTTATTCGAAATCGGTATCGAAACTGAATTATTCCCATTATTAATCTTCATCGGTATCGGTGCGATGATCGACTTCGGTCCATTATTACAAAACCCATTCATGTTATTATTCGGTGCGGCAGCTCAATTCGGTATTTTCTTCGTAGTCGTTGTAGCCGTATTATTCGGATTTGACATTCGTGAAGCAGCTTCAATCGGTATCATCGGTGCAGCTGACGGTCCTACATCAATCTTCGTTGCGAACCAATTAGCCCCTCAATTACTTGGAGCGATTACGGTTGCGGCCTACTCATACATGGCTCTTGTTCCGATTATTCAACCAATCGCTATCAAGATGGTTACTACAAAAGCAGAACGTCGTATTCGTATGACATACCACGCTTCAGGCGTATCTAAATTAACTAAAATCTTGTTCCCAATCATTATCACAATTGTTGCAGGTTTCATTGCTCCAATTTCATTACCACTTGTTGGTTTCTTAATGTTTGGTAACTTATTACGTGAATGTGGCGTTTTAGATAACTTATCTCAAGCGGCTCAAAACGAATTAGTAAACATTGTTTCTATTCTATTAGGGATTACAATCTCAGTTAAAATGCAAGCTGATTTATTCTTAAATGTTCAAACATTAATGATCATCTTGTTCGGTTTAGTAGCCTTCATCATGGACTCAATCGGTGGTGTGGTATTTGCTAAAATCTTGAACTTATTCCGTAGAGAAAAGATCAACCCAATGATCGGAGCTGCAGGTATCTCTGCATTCCCAATGTCAAGTCGTGTTATCCAAAAAATGGCGACAGACGAAGATCCTCAAAACTTCATCTTAATGTACGCTGTTGGAGCTAACGTTTCTGGACAAATCGCTTCTGTTATTGCTGGTGGATTATTATTATCATTCTTCATGTAATAATATAGAAGGAAAAGGAGGAAAACGATGAATTTCAACGCAGAACATTTAACACAAGCTTTCGAATTAATGGCTTTAGGGATGGGTGGAGTTTTCCTAGTATTAGGAATTCTATATGCCGTTTCTGCTATTTTATTAAAAGCATTCCCGCCAGGTAAGGAGTAAGATTCATGGAAAATTTCATTCTCAAACGTTTATGGCTCGATCGCGATAAAAAAGCACGCCAAGATTGGGAATGGTTAATGGATCAAGCTAACCTTGGCAAAACAGAGCAGGTTGATTATACAATTGCGATTTACCATACTTCTGGTGAACCCGCAGCAACCGGCTCTTTAGACCGCAACATTTTAAAATGTTTAGTGGTTTGTAAAAAATATCAATCAGAAAATCTGTTAACGCATCTCGTGATGGCTCTCTTAGATGAATTAAGAGAACGTTCTTATACAAATAGTTTTGTCTACACGAAACCAAAGAACATTGTCTTCTTTAAATCTTTGGGGTATCGCGTAGTTGCCGAAACAGAAAATCTTGCCTTTTTAGAACAAGGCATTCCATCTTTTAGTGATTACTTAAAATTACTAAAAGAACATTTCGTAGAAGGAACTAGCAATAGTGCCATTGTCATGAATGCGAATCCTTTTACACTGGGACATCAGTACTTGGTAGAAACGGCTGCGAGTCAGTCGAGCCACCTCTACGTGTTCGTTGTTTCTGAGGACCGTTCGTTCTTTAATACGAATGACCGTATGGAAATGGTGAAACGAGGCGTGAGTCATCTGCCAAACGTAACGGTGCTTCCAACGAGAGACTACATGGTCTCAAGTGCGACTTTCCCATCGTACTTCTTGAAAGAGAAGGCCGATTTGGAAGTGGCGAAAGTTCAAGCAACATTGGATGCAACACTCTTCTTAGAAAACATTGTTCCAACGTTACAATTGACTAAACGTTATGTTGGTCAAGAACCACTCTCTCCAGTAACCGCTGTTTATAACGACGCGCTAAGAGCTGCTTTTGGGAGCAACTTAGAGCTAGTGATTATAGACAGACTTTCTGCCGGGGACGAAGTGGTGAGTGCGACGCGGGTGCGCGCTGCCATTCAAGACAAAAACGTAGACGAGTTGAAACAGCTCGTTCCAGCAACTACGTATCATTATTTAGAAGAAAAACATTTCATTGGTTAAAATCCAAAAGAAAAGGTGGAAACAATAATGGAAATTAAAAAAAGTGCAGTAGTCGGCACTTTGGAATCAAGTGACATCATGATCACTTTAAATCCAAGTACCGCTGGTCGAATCGACATTCAATTAGAAAGTAGTGTCGAAAAACAATTCGGAAATCAAATCCGTCGTGTGATCGAAGAAACTTTAAAAGAATTAGGGGTTACTTCAGCAGAAGTCATCGCAGTTGATAAAGGGGCTTTAGATTGCACAATTCAAGCTCGTACAGTGACAGTGGTTCACCGTGCAGCAGAAGTTGAAAACTACGACTGGAAGGAGATCGACTCATGGAACGCTTAAGAAGAACAATGATGTTCGTACCTGGTTCAAACGCAGCAATGTTGCGTGACGCTCCACTTTACGGCGCAGACTCAATTATGTTTGACTTAGAAGATGCTGTATCTTTAAAAGAAAAAGACTCAGCTCGTGTATTAGTACACTTCGCATTAAAAACTTTTGACTACAGCAATGTAGAAACAGTTGTACGTATCAACGGTTTAGATACAACAGGTGCTTTAGATATTGAAGCAGTTGTACTAGCTGGCGTAAATGTTGTTCGTTTACCAAAAACTGAAACAGCTCAAGATATCGTAGACGTGGATGAAATCATCACTCGCGTTGAACGTGAAAACAACATCCCAGTAGGTCGCACTAAAATGATGGCTGCGATTGAATCTGCTGAAGGTGTGTTAAACGCTCGCGAAATCGCTAAAGCAAGTGACCGTTTAATCGGTATCGCTTTAGGTGCTGAAGACTACGTAACAAACATGAAAACTCGTCGTTACCCTGATGGACAAGAGTTATTCTTCGCTCGTAGCATGATCTTACACGCTGCTCGTGCTGCAGGAATCGCTGCAATCGATACTGTTTACTCTAACGTAGACAACATGGATGGATTCCGTGAAGAAGTAGAACGCATCAAACAATTAGGTTTCGATGGAAAATCTGTTATTAATCCTCGTCAAATTCCTGTGGTTAATAAAGTTTATGCACCAACAGAAAAAGAAATTCAAAACGCTAAAGAAGTTATTTGGGGAATTCGTGAAGCTGAAGCTAAAGGTTCAGGTGTTATCTCAGTTAACGGTAAAATGGTCGATAAACCAATCGTGGAACGTGCTGAGCGCGTAATCGCATTGGCGAAAGCGGCTGGATTGATTAGCGAGGAGGAAATTTAAGATGGTATTAAATAAAGCTGGACGTGACATTCCACAAGAATATGCAGATCAATATGGGGTATACGAAGGTGAGTTAGCTCGCATTAAACCTTATGAAGCAGCTAGCCGTAAAATCAAACCTGTTGAACCTCGTCAAGAAAAATTATTAGGTAGCATTCGTGAAGCTATTGAAAAAACTGGTTTGAAAGATGGCATGACAATCTCATTCCACCACCACTTCCGTGAAGGGGACTATGTGATTAACATGGTTATGGAAGAAATTGCAAAAATGGGAATTAAAAACCTATCAATCGCGCCTTCTTCAATCGCAAACGTACACGAACCATTAATCGAACACATCAAAAATGGTGTCATTACAAACATCACTTCATCTGGTTTACGTGATAAATTAGGGGCAGCCATCTCTAGCGGTATCATGGAAAACCCAGTTGTGATTCGTTCACACGGTGGACGTGCTCGTGCAATCACTGCAGGAGACATCCATATCGACGTTGCCTTCATCGGAGCTCCAAGTTCTGACGAGTACGGTAACATCAACGGTACAAAAGGGAAAGCAACTTGCGGTTCTTTAGGATACGCAATGATCGACGCTAAATACGCTGACCAAGTAGTTGCGATTACTGATAGCCTTGTACCATATCCAAACACTCCAATCAGCATTCCACAAACAGACGTGGACTACGTGGTTGTTGTAGATGAAATCGGGGATCCTAAAGGGATTGCCAAAGGGGCAACTCGTTTCACTAAAAACCCTAAAGAATTATTAATCGCAGAATACGCTGCTAAAGTAATCACTGGTTCTCCATATTACAAAGAAGGATTCTCATTCCAAACTGGTACAGGTGGAGCTTCTCTTGCTGCAACTCGTTTCATCCGTGAAGCAATGATTAAAGACGGCATCAAAGCAAGCTTTGTACTTGGTGGTATTACAAACTCAATGTGCGAATTGTTAGAAGAAGGTTTAGTTGAGAAAGTTATCGACGTTCAAGACTTCGACCACCCATCAGCAATTTCACTTGCAAACAACGCAAACCACTATGAAATCGACGCAAGCATGTACGCAAACCCATTATCTAAAGGTTCAGTAATCAACCGTTTAGACGTTGCAATCCTTTCTGCTTTAGAAGTAGATACAGACTTCAACGTAAACGTAATGACAGGTTCTGACGGAGTTATCCGTGGAGCTTCAGGTGGTCACTGTGATACAGCCTTTGCTTCAAAAATGTCAATGGTTATCAGCCCATTAGTACGTGGACGCATCCCTACATTCGTAGAATCAGTAAATACTGTGATTACTCCTGGTACAAGTGTGGACGTGGTTGTTACTGAAATCGGTATTGCCATCAACCCTAACCGTCAAGACTTAATTGAACACTTCAAAGGGTTAGATGTACCTCAATACACAATCAAAGAATTACAAGAAAAAGCATACAGCATCGTTGGAAACCCAGAACCAATCCAATATGGTGATAAAGTGGTTGCGGTAATCGAATACCGTGATGGAAGCATCATCGACGTTGTTCGCAATGTTTAATTCTTTGTTTGACGGAGCACCTGTGGATATCATGCAAATGCTTGATGCCAGAGAAAGACGTGC
>CALCML010000077.1 GCA_937967765.1 uncultured Carnobacterium sp. | reverse complement strand
ATCGGAAACAATATTTCTCGAAAAAGGTAGGGATTCCATGAAAAAGTTTTTAACACCCACAGATAAAAAAATTGAAGAATTTATCGCCAAACACTCTGATATCGTGCTTTCTTCGAGCATTCATGTATTAGCAGATGAAATTGGGGTATCGTCTTCTTCTATTAGTAAATATATTAAAAAAATTGGGTTCCGTTCTTATTCTCGTTTCAAAGTGAATTTAGCACAGCAAAATTCACAATCTATCGATGAACAAATCGACAAGGATGACTCGATTAAAACCATTCAATCCAAATTAATTAAGACGGTTACTCGTTCTTATGAAATGACGGTTGAACTGATTGACGACGACACACTTGACCGCGTCATTGACTTACTTAAGAACGCGCGTAGAATCTACACTTTTGGGGTTGGCGCTTCAGGGATGGTCTGCAGTGACATTTACTTTAAACTTAGCCGTATCGGTAAAAATATCGTCTACCACACTGACTCTCATATTCAATTAGCTAGTTTGAGTAACGCTACCGAAAAAGACTTAGTGATTGGGGTCAGCTACTCTGCAAACACAAGAGAAGTGACTGCAGCGTTCGATATCGCTAAAAAACGTGGAATCCCAACGGTTTCCATTACCGCGCAAGGCAATGGCAATCTAGACGCTCTCAGCACCTATTGCCTCAAAGTTCCTCGCCATGAAAAATCGATTCGTTCTGCAGCGATTACCAGTCGTAACGACTCGCTCTTTTTAGTCGACTTACTCTACTTAGGTCTTCTTCAAAAAGACGAAAGCCGTGAAAACGACATTCTAGAAAGCAGCTACAAGTTAACCCATGAATTGAGAAAATAATATTAAAATCACTACTTTTCTGTAACTTAGAGTCCCACCCTTTTCTGGGTGGTTTTTCTATAGCTTTTTAGGGGACTATCCAAACTCAAACCATTTATCTTAATCAATAATATGTATGAAAGGAGTTTTACTATGAGAATCGGAATTGATGGCGGAGGTACAAAGACAAAAGGAGTTTTATACAAGGATCATGAAATCGTTGATGAATATATTGGAGAGATGGGAAATCCGATTGTAAACTTCGAGCTTGCAGTATCAAATGTAGTAAAAGTTATTGAGCACTTACTCTCAAATAACAATTCCCAATATTCAGATATCAACTGTATTTCTATTGGTATGGCAGGAGCTAGCACCGTAATTGACAAACTTAGTTTGGCTTTTAGCGAAAAAATCAGTTGTCGTTTCGTGGTTGATTCTGACTTAAAAATGAGTCATATTGCTACTTTCAAAAATAACGATGGAAATCTATTCATCGCAGGAACAGGTTCTTCTCTTCTCTCCAGGAAGGATGGAAACTTTATTCAAAAAGGTGGATGGGGACATATTTTAGGAGATGAAGGTAGTGGCTACTGGATTGGAAAACAGATTTTAAAAACATATATTGACTATCTAGACTTTGCTGAATCTCCTTTAGATTTCTGCGAATTAGTTCCTACGCTGGAAGAACTCTTCCCTGACAGAAGTACTATTGTACAAACGGTTTATTCAAAACCAAAAACAGAAGTTGCAAAACTTGCTAGCTTTTGCAGCACACATGACGCCAATTACTTTTTACACACTCTCGCTCAACAAGCTGGAAAAGATATTGCAAGAACACTATTGTCTTGTAACAATGAAACTATCATTCCTGTCGCTTTTGAAGGAAGTGTCGTTAAGAAAAATTTCACAGTACTGAATAGTTGTATTTCTGCAATTGAGTCTTCTCAGAAATGTTTAAATATTATTCCCTCTAAATCGGCAACGGAAAGTGTCTTTTATTTATAAAAACAAATGCCTATTGTGAAAATTCACAATAGGCATTTTTGTTTTTTATAAAGTCGGATAGGTAATTTGACCTAAGATGACACTTTTCTTAGCACCAGTTGCAGAAGGAACATTAGATGGCCTTCTATGATACGTTTGATTCCCTAAAATCACGAATGCCAATGCTTCTTTTGCTTCAGAAGAAAAACCATGTTCTTCTTGTGTAATCACTTGAACTTCTGGCATCTCTTTTTGGATGAGCTCAAGTAGATAAGAATTATAGGCACCTCCGCCACCAACAATGCACTTCTTCAAATCATATGCACCAATCAAATGTTTCTTATAATGATATGCAATCGAATAGGCCGTAAACCACGTTAACGTATGAATAATGTCGTTCTCATCATTAGAGCGATACTTCTCAAGAAGCCCTCTTGTAAAATGTTCTCCAAACATTTCTCTACCCGTGGTTTTCGGAAGATCCATCTTAAAGTAAGGATGCCCTTTTAGCTCATCCGCCAGTTGCGGTATCATCTTTCCTTGTCGAGCATAGAATCCATCCTTATCATACTTCTCTCCATAAAAAGTTCGAACAGCTTCATCAATCATCATATTCCCTGGGCCCGTATCGAAAGCAATGACTTTTTTCTCATCTCCCTTTTTAGGAAGAACTGTCACATTTCCGATACCTCCGATATTCTGCAGCGCCACTGCTTGATAATCTTCACCATATAGTAAAGTTTCACTATAAGGAACTAAAGGTGCTCCTTCCCCACCTACCGCCATATCCATCACGCGGAAGTTTGAAATCACCTCTGTTTTACATTCATTCGCAATGATTGCCGCTTCTCCGATTTGAAGTGTACTTGGCACATAATCATCATAAGCTTTCGGAATATGGAAAATAGTTTGCCCATGACTTGCGATGAACGACAAATCTTCTAATTGGACATTGGACTCTTTGCAAATACGTTTTACTGCACCCGCAAAAAGATAGCCTAATTCAAAATTCAAGGAACAGATTAAATCCACAGGGATTAATTCTCTGCTACAGCATTTTCTGATTTTTGCTCTTAAACTTTCCGGAATATCTATCGTAATAAAGTTTAATTGTTTTACTTGTGTGGATTCATCGTACCCTGTAATTTCACAAAGGACCGTATCCACACCATCTAAAGATGTTCCAGACATTAACCCTACTGCCAGCATTATTGAACCTCCTTAATGAATTGTCGTGTTCTAACAAGCAGGTTTTTTGTAATATTAAAATCTTTCTTCGCAATTCCGTAATACAGTAAATCGGTAATCGTTAATAAACTATTCCGAGAAGTGATGGAGCCTAAACGAATTTCTTTTTCCTCTACTGGTACAAATAATCGGATATCTGACAATGTTGATAAAGTTGATTTTAAGTTATACTTTGTAACGCCTACAACTTTAGCTCCAAGTTCTTTTGCAACTTTGGCAATCGAATTTACGGATTCTGTCTCGCCACTATAACTAATGACAATAACAACATCGTCTTTCTCTAGCTGTGCTACACGTGCCATTAATGTATGCAAATCACGATCATATATAATTTCTTGATGGATACGCGTCATTTTATGATAGAAATCTAAACAAACAATACTACTTCCGCCAACTCCTAATAAATAAACTGTTTTTGCTTTGTTAATCGATTCAATGGCTTTTTCTAAAGCATGATAATCAAGTAAGGCAAAAGTTTCTTTGATATTCTGAGTTAACATATTTTCTGTTTTTTGAAGTAACGTCATCAAGGAATCGCTTGGGTTTAAAAAGGTCTCAATATCACCTTCATCTAAACTATCTTTTTCTTTTGCTAATTCTACTTTAAACGCTGGTAAACCTTTATACCCCATTTTCTTTGAAAATCGAACCCAAGCTGATGCTGATGTTTTTGTCAGCCCCCCCAATTCTTTAGCATTAGAATCTAACACTATTTGTCTATTTGCAAAAATAAATTCAGCTATATTACGTTCTGTTTCCGTAAAAGCATCCATCGAGCTTTTTATTTTATACAGCACACTCATATAACACACTCTCTTCAACCATTAAATATAACATCAATTCTTTAACCGTTATTTTCTTCTTTATACTTTTGAATGAAGTCTTTATACCAATAGAAACTATCTTTCTTATATCGCTTATAACTTCCATTACCTAGGTTATCTGCATCTACGTAGATAACACCATAGCGTTTATCCATTTCACAACTTCCAGCAGATACAATATCAATGATTCCCCAAGCAATATAAGCTTCAAGTGGAACTCCATCTTCTAGCGCCAATTGTGCTTGTTCATAATAACTCTTCATATAGTCAATTCTATACTCATCATGAACTTCCCCATTTTCAGTCAGTACATCACGTGCGCCTAATCCATTTTCTGATACGATTACTGGCTTCCCATATCGTTCGTACACTTTATGTAATGAAGTTCTTAGCCCAACCGGATCAATTTGCCATCCCCATTCACTGGCTTTCAAATAAGGATTCTTAGTAGAAACTACCAAATTCCCAGCTGTTTTATCTGCTTCTTCCACAGTAATTACAGATGATGTATAGAAAGAAATTGAAACAAAGTCACAAGTATTCTCTTTTAATAGTTTCTTGTCCTCATCCGTAATGTTTAGAACAATATTTTTGTTTTTAAAGAAGGTTTCTGCATAATATGGATACTCTCCTTTAGACAAAATATCCATGCAGTACCATTGGTTCATTTGCTCTTCAAAAACTAGTTTTAGATTATCTTCTGGTCTACTAGTTAACGGATAGTAGCAAAAACATGCAATCATTGAACCAAAACGTCCTGGAAGTTTCATCTCTCTGGCTAACTTTATTGTTTTAGCGCTTGCGACAAACTGATGATGTAAGGCTTGAAATACATCCGTTAAATCAAATCCATTTTCACCTTTCAATAAACCCACACCATTGTATGGGCTAAAGTACCCTGCGTTAATCTCGTTAAATGGCAACCAATATTCGACTAAGTTCCCCCATCTTTCAAAAACAAAGGTAGCAAAGCGCATGAAATGCTCGATACATTCTCTTCCTTTCCACCCACCATATTGCTCTACCAAATAAATCGGCATTGCATAATGATTGAGAGTCAAAAAGATTTTAATTTTCTTTTCTGTTAAGAGATTAAAAACTCGATCATAATAAGCGACCCCTTCTGGAGAAGGTACTTCTTCTACTCCATTTGGAAAAAGTCTTGACCAACTAATAGAAAAACGATATAAATCTAACCCTAACTCATCTAGGTATTCAATATCTTCTTCCAAATGTTCAAAACCTTTTGTCCCGTTTCTAAACGGATAATACTTGCCGCTATCCAAGCGTTTAGCTTCTTCAATTTTTTCTTTCGTTAATAATCGTGTTTCTTCTGTTGCGTTCGAAGTTCGTGGTAAATACGCACGGCAATCTTGCGTATCTAACCCTTTCGAGTCTGTGAAACCACCTTCATATTGGCTAGAAGCGGTAGCTCCGCCCCATAATATTCTTTGCTTTTTATCCATTGCGTTTATCCTAATCTAAATTTAAATTTTTGCCATGGTTTTAATTCATCTAAAATAAAGTGTTCAATATCCACTACTTTTCCGACAACATTTGTCTTGCCTGAATTTTCCATATCCTTCAAGGCAATTTGTAACTCTCCAGCATAATGACCGTATTCACTACTTTCGATAATAATATCCCCTCGACGGATCTTATCTGGAGCATTAAACACTTCAAAACGATGTCCTTTATACTTCACACGGCTCTGTGTTGAACGAATAAAGTAATCATTTTGATCCCCTCTATTAAAGTGGAATTCCTCTAACACAATTTTCTTTTCAATTTCAGGAATACCATTTACTAATTCAACATCAAAAGTTACCAAATCTAAATCAAGTCCTTGTAGTGATTGTAATTCTTTGTCAGTTGGATAACAGTTAGAAATCAAAATATCATCCACTAATTCCATAGCAATATGGTGTTTAATTTGTACATCTAATGGTAATTCACGATGAAGTTCTAAAGTTGGCAAGCCCTCTGTTGTTGGCCAAGGTCCAAATGCATTCTTATTAGCGCAAGTAACAAATGCTGCAGTTTTTATTCCATACTGATTAAATCGTCTCGTACATTCTTTATAAAAATCTAAGTTTAAACCTGAATAACGGTGTGGATAAAAATTATGACAACCATACAATTTATATTTATTTGGTCTGTAATCCATAATCGTATCTAATGTATGCACGTTATTACTCATGTTGATTTCAATAATTAACCCTTGCGGATTATACGTCATAATTGACTCTTCTAATCCTGAAAAACCTGCATCTAGTCGAATTCCATCTGCTCCAATTTCCTTAAAGAAAGATAAATCTTTATACGAAATATTCAGTTCTCCAAATACTCGAGGCGAAACGTCTACAATAACTTCAAATCCAAGCGTGTGTGCATATTCATTAATTTCAGTAAATTCTTTTTTGATTTCTTCTGCTGGTTTATTCACAGATAATAAACACGAAAATATTCTAGAAAAGCCAAACTCACTTGTTTTCTTAAGATAACTTTTAATTTCAGCTAGAGTGCTTTTTTCAGGATAAATTGATATACCTAATCGTCTCATTCATTTTCTCCTTACACTTTTATACAGAAAAGCCCTGTTACTAGAACAGGGCTTAGAACTTCATTCTTATTGCTCTTGCTCTTGAGCTAGTAATGATTTGTCGTACATTGCAAAGAATGGATAGTAAATTAAAATTGATAATAAAATTAATACTACGTTTAATACAATGGCTCTCCAGTCACTACCTGTAGCTAGGAATGCTCCAATTGGTCCAGGAAGTGTCCAAGGCGCACTTGCAACCACTTTGTTTACTAAGCCTGTAGACATTGCAATCCAAGTTACTACCCCATTTGCTAATGGTGCTAAAATAAACGGAATGATTAATTGTGGATTTAATACAATTGGTGTACCGAAAATTAAAGGTTCATTGATGTTACATACTGCTGGAATAAATGCTGTCTTACCGAGAGATTTACCATATGCAGATTTTGAACGCCAGATTAGTAAGATAGCTAATCCGATAGTAGCCCCAGAACCGCCAATCATTACAAACCATTGATAGAATGGTTCAGCTGCAATATTAGGGATTGCAGAACCGTTCCCAAATGCAGTAGTATTTTCTTCCAACAATACTAACCATAATGGTCGTGCAAGAGATCCGACAATTGACCAACCGTGGATACCAAATGACCAGAAGAATTGTGATAAGAAGATTACTACAATAACAGAGAAGATTGAATCAGTTGCTTGTACTAATGGAGCAACGATACTACCTACAATCTTATGAACATCAATACCGATGAACATTGTAATTGTTGAAACGAATAATAATACGATTACTGTTGGTGTTAATGCTTCAAAAGAACGTGCAACTGATGCTGGCACTTGTGGTGGCATTGAAATCTTGAATCCACTCTTTTGAGTGAAACGATAAACTTCAACCGCAACGAACGCAGATAAGATACCAATAAACATCCCCGCGGACCCCAGATTACTCATAGGCAGTACAAATCCTGAAGGTAATGAAGCTAAGTAGTTTTTCAAAGGTTCGCTAGTATCCGCTAAAGCTTTTACTTCTGCAGAAGCAGCTGGAATTGCTTTAGGAATGATAGTTAGTAAGTATGCTAATTCTGCTAAGATCCCACCTGATAAACCATCTAGATCATAAGAAGATGCTAGAGAGAAACCAATTCCAAATACCGCATAAAGTGTCATGATGTACATTGACACACGGTAAGGTAATAAGATTTTAGCTTGGTTTGCTTGAATAAATTGAGTAATTCCCCATTCTTTTGGCATTGAGTTTGGAAGAAAGGCAATTACTAAAAACATTGACGCAACGACAATAATTGGTAAAGTTGCAATAATACCATCACGAATCGCTCTTAAATGGCGTTGTTCTGCTAATTTCGCCATCGGTGTCGACAGCTTTGTATCCATAAATTCAGTGATTTTATCAAACATATAATATCCCCACTTTCCTTATTAAATTCCTAATTCTTCTTTGATTTGTTGAAGCAATTTTGGTCCTCCTAATGGAGTGTATCCTTGTGGCTTAATGAGTAAGCATGGAACGCCCGCTTCATCTGCACTAGCTTTTAACACATCATAACGATGACGAATCTGAGGAGCTACAAGAGAAATTTGATAATCCTCTTTTACTTTCTCAGCAAAAGCTTGTGTTCCACATTCGTCCACTTGAATATCTAACCCTTCCTTAGTCCCTGCTTCTTGTAATGCCTTGGCAACAATCGCACTAGACATCCCTCCAGAACAAACTAATAAAATTTTCATACCTTTCACCTCCAGTCGCTTATAAAATTACTCCGGTCATTACGATAAAATAATAAATAATTCCGATGACAATACTCCAAATACCACCAACGCACCAAAAGGCTTTAGTAATTCCTTTTTTAGAGTTTACAAAGTATTGAGAAAATGAAACTGAGAAACCTGCAATGAGACCTCCAATAATTACAAAAGGCCATTTAAAATCAATATAAATCCAATCGCAAATTGCCGGAATCACAAACATCGATATTACCATTGCGGCAATAATAAGCAATACACTTTTATAGCCGAACATCGGAATATCATAATCCGTAGTCCCCATCGCTGTTTTATATTGCTTTTTCTGGTCCGTGTTCTTAACAGTCCATTTTCTAAATTTAGCCATCGTTTTCTCCTTACTCTTTATGCTCTAACTTCCAAAGTCTTTCGTTCATTCGGATTACATTTTCTGCTAGAGTTCTTACTTCTATCGAAGTCATCAGGTGATCTTGAGCATGTACAAAAAGTACAGTAACTTCATTTCTTTCACCTGCAGCTTCTTTTTGAATTAAGTCTGTTTGTACTTGATGGGCTTTGTTTAAAAACGTATCTGCCTCTTCAAGTAATTTTCTAGCCTCTTCAAAATTACCTTTTTCAGACTCCTCCATTGCTTCATATACTAAAGCTTTGGCATTTCCTCCGTTACTAATAATTTCAAAAATAATCAATTCCATATCTTGCATTAAACATCACCTCCTAAATATTGGATGGCACGTTTAATATGCCCATCTCCATTTGAAAGAGCCACTTCGGCAGTTTCTTTATCCACATTCATGATTTCCATAACAAGTGCTTTCTTTACGTTATGACCACTTGCTTCATAGAGTTGCTCTGCTCTTTCCTCATCGACTCCTGTCAATGTACGAATCATATTTTTGGATCGAACCACTAATTTTTTGTTTGTTGGTTTCACATCCACCATATAATTCTGATAAACTTTTCCAAGTTTAATCATGACACTCGTTGAAATCATATTTAGTATTAACTTTTGGGCTGTTCCTGCTTTCATTCGAGTCGATCCCATAATCGCCTCTGCACCAGTCACTGCCTCAATTGGATAATCCGCAGCTTCTGAAATTTCTGCATTTTTCACACAAGAAATGGTTCCAGTCAATGCACCAACTTGACGTGCATAGCGTAAACCACCCAGTACATAAGGAGTTCTACCACTAGCGGCTAAACCGATGACAGTATCTTTTTCAGACAGGTTATAATAGGCTAAGTCTTTTTCCGCAAGTTCAAGCGAGTCTTCTGCCCCTTCCTGTGCTGTAAACATAGCTTTATCTCCCCCAGCCATAATTGATAGAGTAGCATTTTTTGCT